>JANTHE010000092.1 GCA_024762585.1 Sulfuricurvum sp.
TACTTGTCGCACTGATGACAGTCATGCATAAGAAAGGAGGTATCGCTTCTTGGATCAGCACAGAATAGTCTGTCCCGATTGCGGTCATATCAACATGGTTCCCCTGCAGGAGCATTACACCGAAACCGACTGTACGCGCTGCAAAGCATCGTTGCTGGAGACGAAACCGGTTGACGTGGATGAAGAATCATTTGACAACCATATCTGGAACAGCGACCTTCTGGTCGTCGTCGATTTCTGGGCGCCCTGGTGCAGCCCCTGCCGTTTAATGGCCCCGGACTTCGAGGCGGCGGCCACCACCCAGCCCATGAAAGCCCGCTTCCTTAAAGTCAATACCGATGTGCAAAAGTCGCTTGCGGCACGTTACAACATCCGTACCCTCCCGACGCTCATCGTGTTTAAAAACGGCTACGAGATGAACCGCAGAACCAGGATGATGAACACGGAAGAGCTCCAAAAGTGGACCGAAAAGTACATCGCCAGATGTCAGGCTGCTCTGTCAAAACGCGGATAACTGCTACATTTTCTTCCTTGCGCCGAACCGTTACCCAAAGCCATTGCAGCACTACAGAGCTGCAGAACATACGAAGAAATCGTCAATCATTTTCCAAATATACAATATATAAAACTAAAAGAGTGGTGCAGATTCAAGGAGTCTAGTGAGGAAGCGCACTAAAGAGTGCGTGACGAACGTAACGACGCAGAAGATGCGCCGCTATTTTAGTTTTTAGAGGTGTCGACGATTTTGTTGGCTTTGATCCACGGCATCATCTCGCGCAGGCGCTCACCTGTCTGCTCAATAGGGTGTGCTTTGAGGTTTTTACGCTCGGCGTTCATACGCGGGTAGCCTGCCTGGCCTTCGAGAACGAAGTCTTTGGCGAACTGACCGTTCTGGATCTCTTTGAGTACCTGACGCATCGCCTTCTTGGACTCTTCGTTGATGACGCGCGGACCGGAAACCATATCGCCGTACTCGGCGGTGTTGGAGATGGAGTAGCGCATATCGGCGATGCCGCCTTCGAAGATCAGGTCGACGATCAGCTTCATCTCGTGCAGACATTCGAAATAAGCCATCTCTTCAGGGTAACCCGCTTCGGTCAGGGTTTCGAATCCGGCCTGGATCAGCGCGGAGACACCGCCGCACAGGACCGCCTGCTCACCGAAGAGATCGGTTTCCGTCTCGTCTTTGAACGTCGTTTCGATGATGCCCGTACGGCCGCCGCCGATGGCGGAAGCATAAGAGAGTGCAAGCTCTTTTGTGGCATTAGACGGGTTCTGACCGACCGCGATAAGATCGGGAATACCGCCGCCTTTGACAAATTCGCTGCGGACCGTATGACCCGGCGCTTTCGGGGCGACCATCATGACGTTGATATCGCTTGCGGGCTGAATACGTCCGAAGTGGATGGAGAAACCGTGACCGAACGCGATCGTCGCACCGGATTTGAGGTTCGGCGCGATCTCGTTGGCATAGATCTCCGCCTGGTTTTCGTCCGGAAGAAGGATCATGACGACTTCCGCCGCCGCAGATGCTTCAGCAACTGTCATGACCTGGAAACCTTTTGCTTCCGCTTTCGCCCAGCTCGATCCGCCTTTTCGCAGACCGACAATGACCTCAACGCCGCTGTCGCGGAGGTTTTCCGCATGGGCGTGGCCCTGTGAACCAAAACCGATCATCGCCACTTTTTTGCCTTTGATGATGCTGATATCGCAATCTTTGTCGTAATAAACATTCAATGCCATCGAATATCCCTTGAAACGGCACCTTTAGGGCATAAAGCACCCTTAAGTGCCATGAAAATTTCGCGCATTGTATCTAAAAAGTGGTAAAACGATGGCCTGAGGCCTTCCTTATCTTAACAAGACCTGCTACAGATTAAATTTCACATGATATCCGCATGCTACAATGCGCTCTAAAAAAACAGGGGAAAAATATGCATAAATTCAACCTGGTAAAAGAGATTATTTCTGTTGACAAAACGACAATGATGCGTGCCATCAACAGCGGAAAGCCGTTTGGGATCACCATCAGCGGCGAGATTCATCATCCCCCTTATGATACCAATAGCATCTATATCTATCAGGGCTGCATCGAACGGGCCGCCCCCTCTGCACTGACACCGGCCAAACCCAAAAGCCTTGCCGAACTGATGGGTACCTCCATGCAGGTCGTGGAGGCCGACGACCGCATCCTCATCAAGGCGGCGCGCGAGTGGCAGACCATTATGGGCTACAACCTCACCAACGCGGATTACGACGATACCACCGGGGACGGCATTGCCGAATTTTCCGACAGCGAACTCGAAGATATCGGCTGGCAGGCTACGGAATTCAGCATTGGTTACCGCGACATCGTCGAGGAAATCGAAGCGCATTGTGAGGGTACACTGCTTTGCATCGAAAACGAAGGCGACAGCTACCAGTTCAGTGGCATGGGCTTCATCGACGACAGGGCGTGTGCGCGAAAAACAGCTTTTGACTACTGCAAGCTGCGGATTGAAGCCATTTTGAAAGAGGATACGAGCTATCATCATGCCGAACTGACGAGCGATGAAGAAGAAGCACTGGAATTTTTCGGGATCTCGTTCCCCGTCTATCCGGCCTGATTCTGTGAAACATACCGTTCTAAAATGACTTTGGCCGCGAGCGAATCCACCCGGCCGTCGCGCTTGTATCGGATCTCGCCCTTCATCATCTCTTCGGCTTCGAGCGAACTGCCACTTTCGTCCTGAAAGGCCACGGGGCCGCCGAAATCGACGAGGTTCATAAAGTGTGCCACGCGCCGGCGCATCTCCTCTTCGCTGTCACCGCCCATCGGAATCCCGACTACGACGCTCTTCACACCCCACTCCGTAATGACATCACGTACCGCCTGCGATGCCTGGTTGCGGTTTTTGCGCTCAATGGCCTGCAGCGGGGTGACAATGGACCCATCCGGCGAATACGCCAGCCCAATGCGCTTAAGCCCCAAATCGATCGCCAACACCGGAAACATCATCCCTCCTCCACCAACTCTTTACCACTAGGCACTTAACACTACTTCCCAAGGCAGAAGCTGCCGAACATCTTGTCAAGCATCTCTTCGTTGTCATACGGGCGTGTGATCGACGCCAGTGCGTGGATTGCCTCGCCGACATGGAAGGAGAAGAGTTCCAGCTCCTGGTCCTGCAGCGGCTCATACGCTTGATCGATTGCCTCCAGTGCCCCCCTGACCGCCTGGGTCTGCCGATGCGAAATCAGCATGATTTCCTCCGAGATATTTTTGGTATCCATCTTCGTCTTCAGCGCCTCAATCAGTCCTGAGCTATTCTCTTTGCAGCTCATGCGGATCGGATTAAAATCACGCAGCAGCGTCTCGTCGAAACGCTGTTCCAGATCGGTTTTGTTCAAAACGGCGATGAAGTCACGTGCCTTCCGATGCGCTTTCATCAAGGAGAGGATGGCATCGTCCTCGCTGTCTTTCGGACGTCCGGCATCGAACAGTGCGACCACAATATCGCTTTCGTTTACGGCTTCGAGCGTACGTTCGATGCCGATACGTTCAATCTCGTCCCCGGCATTTCGGATGCCCGCCGTATCGACCATGCGGATAAGATGCGTACCGATACGCACCTGTTCCTCGATGGTATCGCGTGTCGTCCCTGCAATATCGCTGACAATGGCGCGGTTGTAATCAAGCAGGCTGTTGAGCAGTGAACTTTTCCCCACGTTGGGCTTGCCGATGATCGCCACCTTAAAGCCCTGCATGAGACCGCGGCGGCGTTCGCTCGATGCCAGCGAACGGCGAAGCGCATCGGCAACGGCATCGAGCTTGCTTTGCATCTGTGCGATGAGATCTTCTGGAAGGTCCTCTTCGGCATAATCGATGGAAACCTCCGAATAGGCCAGCATCTCCAGCAGCGCATCGCGGTTGTTCTCAACAAACGTCCGAAGAGAGCCCTTCATCTGCCGGGCCAGAATCGCGGCGGCGTCTTCGCTTTTGGCCTCGATGAGCTGCGCGATCGCTTCGGCTTCGGTCAAATCGATGCGCCCATTCAAAAACGCCCGTTTGCTGAACTCGCCCGGCTGCGCCAGGCGCGCCCCCGCGATCAACACCGCCTGAAGAATCTTTTCGGCCACAACCATACCGCCGTGGCACTGCAACTCCACGATATCTTCGCCGGTAAAACTGCGCGGGCCTTTGAAATAAAGCACAATCGCTTCGTCGATCAGAGCATGCTGTTCATCATACAGCGCATAGAGATGTGCATAGCGCTCCTGCAGCGGCTTGCCCGAAATCAGGGCCGAAGCAATCGTCTCAGAAGCAGCACCGCTGATACGGATGATCGCGATGGAGCCGACACCGTGCGCAGTAGCGATGGCGGCAATGGTATCAGACATGATCAGTAGTTGTGATAGTCGTTGATGATGACGTATTTTCCGCCGTCGCGGGTCGTTCGGATGGCGACGTATTTGTTGCTGTAGCGTTCTCGAAGCTGTTTGAGCGCAATCTGAACCAGCACCCCGTCAAGCACACGGGTCTGGGCATGGCCTTCACGGTCGATGTTCTCAAAGACACCCGTCAGATAACGTGCGACAGACTCTTCCTGATTTTGCAGAAATTCCGCAATCTCCAAACGCAGCTGCAGCTGATACTCAGCATTGATCCAGTTAAAGATCATATATGACAGAGCCTTGTAGCGGTACCCCTCCTTACCAATCAGCAAAGCGGCATCGTCGCCCTGGAACTCTACGAGCAGTGTTTCGTCATCATAAACCGTTACACGGATAGGTTCCAGATCAAAACAGATTGAATCAAAGAGTGTCTCCAGTTTCGTTTCTACCTCGGCCGCAATCGCTTCCAGGTCGTCAGCGTTTTCAGTGTAGTAGTCATCATCGTCATAGACCTCATCATATTCACTCTCGTCATCTTCAGAAAATGCTTCTTCAGTCTCTGCTTTCTCTTCTGCCGGCATTGCCGATGCATCGTCAATCGGCGTATCATCCTTCTTAACCGTTTGCGCTGCAATCTTTTTCGGTCCTGCCACTATCACTGCCGTCTTGCTCATAAAACCGAGAAACCCTTTTTTCGGCTGCTGTACAACAACGATTTCCAGCTCGGTGACCGAGCAGTCGAAATGTGAGGAAGCTTCGGCGTATGCCGCTTCAAGCGTCTGCGCTTCAATCTTCTTCATGCTCAGCTCTCTTTTTCGCCATGCTGCTTTTCTGCCAGATGTGCTTCATGGCGTGCAGCTTTCATCTTTGCATACTGCTTGTTGACCATATACTGCTGCGCAATTGAAAGCAGATTGTTCGTCAACCAGTAGAGCACCAATCCGGAGGGGAAAGTTACAAAGAAGAAGGTAAAGACCACCGGAAGATACTTGAAGATCTTCTCCTGCATCGGATCGGTAAAGTTGTTCGGCGTGATGCGCTGCTGAAAATACATAGATGCCCCCATCAGGATCGGGAGAATATAGGTGGGATCCATGCGCGAGAGATCGTCGATCCAGAGTATCCAGTCTGCTCCCTGCAGTTCCACGGCATTGAGCAGAACACGGTAAATGGCGAAGAATACCGGAATCTGCAGCAGCAGCGGCAGACAGCCGCCCAGCGGATTGGCGCCGTGTTTTTTATACAGCTCCATCGTCGCGGCATTCATACGCTGAGGATCGCCTTTATGTTTTTCACGAAGCTCTTTCATCTTCGGGGCAAGGTCTTTCATCTTCTGCATGGAGAGCATCCCTTTGTAAGTCAGCGGGTACAGCACCATACGGATCAGCACGACCAGCGCCACGATCGCCCAGCCCCAGTTGCCAAAGATCCCGTGCAGCCACATCAGTACCGCAAACAGCGGCTTCGCGGCCCAGGTAAACCAGCCGTACTCGATGGCATTGACCAGCACTGGGTCAATGCCATTAAGCAAACGGTAGTCTTTTGGTCCGATAAATCCCTTGAACGACAGGGAATCGGACGTTTCGAGATAGGCAACCGGATTATCGCTACGATCGCGTTCGATATTCACAATAGTGTCTGCACTGAAACCATAAAAGATCGATGCGAAATACTGATCAAACGCTGATAACAGTTTGATATCGCGCAAGGAAGTGCGCCCCTCCACGTCACCGTCTTCAAAGATATTTGAGACGCCGTCAGCAGCATAGGCCATGACACCATGAACAGCCATCATCATCTGCCCTTTGTGCTCTGCATGCTGTCCGACATAGATGAAATGGCGTGCAGGTTTTGAGAGCGCCACTGTCACATCATAATGCCCATCTGCAAAGAAAGTCACTGTTTTCGTTACAGTTAAACCAGAAAGATTCTGTTGCAGCGTTATCGTCTGCGGCGCAACCTTGTCAAGCATCACATGGCTTGCAGAAGTCCGATAAGCCACACTGACCGCTTCGCGGTTAAGGGTTTCATCTGCAAAACGGATGAAAAGCGGCTGAGCCCCCTTCTGCGCAATCAGTTCTGTCGGCTTGCCGTCGACGAAATATTTTTCGTCTTTGAGCACTTTCGAAACAATACGGCCCAGCGTATCGATCTTCAGCACAAAATGCTTTGACTCCACTGTGGCAAGCTGCGTCGCTTTGGCATCGGCGATCTTTTCGCTTGCACTGACCGCATGGCCGACGTCCGTTATTGGAACGGTTTTGGTATCCGAAGTCGCAGCCGGCTTCACTGCCGCCGTTGCATTCGCTTCACCCTCGAGCGGTTTCGGCGGAAAGATAGCCGTATACGCAATAAAAAACACAAATGAAAGCACCACGGCCAGGATCAGCCGCTGATTGGAACTCATTTTTTCAAACACACATCAGCCTTTATAGGAAAAATTTTTAATGAGATAAAAACGGTCTTCATCCGCTTTTGGAACGAGCCAGTACTTTATCCTATTAATGGTTAAATTTTGCGGATTTTTCCGCAATCGGCTCACCTCGACGTAATCTATTCCTCCCGGAAACATCTGGTTGCAGGTCAGGATGCGTTTCGTCGAACGAAACAGAGCCGATGCAAGGGAGTTTTGCTCAAACTGCTGCCGCGTATATTCCGAACAGCTCGGATAATAGCGGCAGCTGCCCCGCCCGATC
>JANTHE010000093.1 GCA_024762585.1 Sulfuricurvum sp.
TACAGAGAACGTCACAATCAAGGCAGTGCTTTGCAGACCTAGCCATAGCTAAGTCAAAAAGGACTAACGCAGAGTGTGGCTTTCTCTGTAACGCCCTTCGGGAGGGCTTTTGAGGCACGATCTTTCCTCCGTTTTCATCTGGACTTAGCTACGGCTAGGCCTACGATGAAAACAAAGAAAATCTCATGCCTCAATAGCCCTCTGAGATCCGTACAGGGTTATTAGAGGTGCCCATTAGCTATAATATCAGGAATAAACAGAGATAATTTTCAGGGAGTTTGATGTCAGCAATACAACGGGTGAAAAAAGCCATCGAAGCGATTAAACATGGAAAAATGGTCATCATGATGGACGATGAAGACAGAGAAAACGAGGGTGACCTGGTATACGCTTCTGTTTTTTCGACGCCTGAACATGTCAATTTTATGGCAACGCATGCCAAAGGATTGATCTGTGTCGCGCTTTCCGATGCCACCGCCAAGCGTCTGGAACTTGCGCCGATGGTCTCGTCGAATACCTCGGCGCACGAAACCGCGTTTACGGTTTCGGTTGACGCTGCCGAGGCGACGACCGGCATATCCGCACATGAACGTGACCTTACCATACGTATTCTGGCCGATCCGCTCAGCCGCCCTGAACAGCTGGCCCGTCCGGGACATATTTTTCCTTTAATTGCCAAAGAGGGAGGAACACTCGTACGGACCGGGCATACGGAAGGGTCCGTCGATCTGTGCCGCTTGGCAGGGTTGAGCGAATCAGCAGTGATCTGCGAGGTCATGAAAGAGGACGGGACAATGGCACGCCGAGACGATCTTGATGCATTCGCCGGCGAGTATGATCTTCAAATCGTTTACATCTCCGATATTGTCGAATACCGTCTGGCCAATGAGATGCTTGTAAGGGCTGTGCAGGAAGAGGAGATTGAATTTTTCGGTGTTAAAGCGAAACGGTATGATTTTGAAGACCATGAAGGCAATAGGCACACTGCAGTTGTTTTTTACAGCGTTAACGAAACAGCAAATGTCAAAGTGCATAATGTTATTCCGGACATTGAACTGTTGCTCAATCAGAACAAGTACGCTCTGCTCATCGACAGCATAGAATACCTCAAGCGTAACAGCGGCGTTTTGCTTTTCATCAACAACCCTGATGCGGCATCGGGAAATATGAAAGAGTATGGCATCGGCGCACAGATTTTAAAAACGCTTGGAGTGAAGCATATGCGGCTGATCACCGACAGCAATACACCGGAGTTTGTGGGACTTGCAGGTTTCGGCCTCGATCTGGCCGAAATTATTCATCTCGATATCGAAGCGTAATCCGAATGAAAGAAGACAGGGTTTTCAGCAAACCGATCGAAAAGCAGTTCGAATTTGACGAACAGATAGCAGCGGTATTCGATGACATGCTCAAGCGTTCCGTTCCGTTTTATGAAGAGGCAATAGCATTGACAAAGCGCTTTGCCCTTGCGTATCTCAAAGAGGGCGGACGCCTTTACGATTTGGGATGCTCGACCGCTTCAACGCTGCTTGACATCGAGCGTTCGCTGACGGTACATGCTGAGCTTGTCGGTATAGATAATTCACCTTCGATGCTCGAACAGGCGCAGCGAAAACTGAGCGTCTTTGGCTCCAATATAGAGCTTAAAGAGGGTGATATTATGTCATATGACTATAAGCCTGCCGATGTGTTTGTGACAAACTACACCCTCCAGTTTATCCGTCCTCCGGTTCGCGAACAGCTGATCAGACGTCTTTTTGAAGCGACGAATGCAGGCGGGGCTTTCCTTTTCAGCGAGAAAGTCGTCAGTGATGAAAAGCGGCTGAACAAGCTGTTGATAGACGGTTATTATGAGTTCAAGAAAAACCAGGGATACAGCGAATACGAAATCATGCAAAAACGAGAAGCACTCGAGAATGTGCTTATTCCCTATACGGAAGATGAAAACAAGAGTATGGTTGAACGATGCGGATTTGCGCATTGCGAAACCATCTTCCGTTGGGGAAATTTTGCTACGTTCATTGCATTGAAGCGCTGATCCGTCACAAATAAAATTACTTTTTTAGGAGTCCGAATTGACTGTTTTGGAACATTTCAAAGCACTTTGCAAAATTCCGCACTGTTCCGGGACAGCTCAGAAAATGCTGGAGCACCTCGCGGCAAAAGCGGCGGAGTATGGTTATGAAGTGCAAGAAGACAGAGCAGGCAATCTGCTGTGTCGCCATCCGGAGGCCAAAGTGACGCTTCAGGCGCATTACGACATGGTCTGCATCGGAAAGGCGCCGGAAATTGCATTGAAAGAGGACGCAGGCCAGCTCAAGGCAGATGCATCGACACTGGGAGCGGACAACGGTATTGGGATGGCAATGATGCTGGCCCTGATGGAAACGGGCAAAGCTGTCGACTGCCTCTTTACTGCTGATGAGGAGATCGGTCTGATCGGTGCCCGTGCGCTGGAGCTGCCGCTGAGAACACCGTATCTGCTCAACCTTGACAGTGAAGAGGAGGGGGAGATTATGATCGGTTGTGCCGGAGGTGTCGATCTGAACGTTTCGCTTCCGTTGGAACGTTCCAGGGAGATTCGCTATTGTTACGAGGTAGTTACCGAGGGGTTTCCCGGCGGTCATTCGGGAGTTGATATTGACAAAGCGATTCCCAATGCCATTAAGGAGCTGGCTGTTCAGCTCTATGACAATCATATGGAACTGGTCTCGTTCAAAGGCGGGGAGCGGCGCAATGCCATCGCAAAAGCAGCAACTGCGATTGCCGCGGCATCGGTACCGATAGAGGCGGAAGGCTTCAAATCAATGGGCCGAATGACGGTCGACGTGATCGGTGCTGACCTGGTTCGGATGCTACACGGGTTTGCCCACGGGGTACGGGCGTATGATACTGCGCTCGGTATAGTACAGACCAGTATCAATCTGGCCCAGGTCGAAACGATGGCTACATATGCGCAGATTACGCTGAGTGCCCGCTCGATGAGCACACCTGGGCTTCGGCGTATTGAGAGCGAAACCAAAGCCTATTTTGAAGCGTTTGGTGCGTCGGTGAAGAGTGAAGGGTTCTATCCGCCGTGGGAACCCGAAGAGAACAGTTTCGTTGGGCGTGTCAAAGCAGTGTATGAGACAGTGTATGGCAAGGATGCAGTGCTCGGCGCCATCCACGCGGGACTGGAGTGCGGGATTTTAAAAGAGCACGCCCCGCAAATGCAAATGGCTTCCATTGGCCCAACCATCCGCTACCCGCACTCGACGCGCGAGCAGGTCGACCTGCAGAGTGTCGATCGGGTTTTCGAGGTTGTCAAGAGGGTTGTCAGCGCGCTTTGAAACTCCCCTTGCTCTTGCAAAAATCCTTTAAAAAACACTCTGTATCGCATTTGGGGTTTTTGGCCGTACAGATATAGCGCCCAAACAGCACCATTCCCTGATGCAGCGCGTGCAGATCGGTTTTAAATTTCTTGACCAGTGTCGCTTCTGTCTTGAGGGCCGTCTCGTCGTCGCTGAGTCCAAGCCTGTGTGCAACGCGAAAGACATGCGTGTCGACTGCCATCAGGTTCGCGCCGGTATATTCTATCATGACGACATGCGCGGTTTTCTGTCCGACACCGGCCAGCGTCACCAGCTCTTTTTCGTTCATGGGAATTTCACCATCGTACACTTCGACCACGCGCTGAGCCATTTTTACCAGGTTTTTCGCTTTATTATTGAAAAACGAACAGCTCTGAATGATCTGCTTGACATCTTCGACGTCGGCTTTGGCCAGGGCAGCCGGATCCGGATAGTTGTCAAACAGTTCAGGTGTGAGCATGTTGACCCGTTTGTCGGTACATTGCGCTGAGAGCGCTACGGAGACAACCAGTTCATAAGCATTGCGGTAGTGCAGTTCCGTGACAGCATCGCTGTAACGCTCGAGCAGTGCCGTCTTGATCTGCTCGATCTCTTTCTTTGTCGCTTTTTTCATTCTGAGAATTATACCGAAGATGTCTGGCGTACCGGGGTGGGGGTGATCGCAAGCGATCGTTCGGCAGTTTGTACTTTCTTTATCACTCATATTTATAAAAAGCAGAGGTTGATATGCTAGAATAGAGCAATGAAACTATTAGATAAAATCAGGGCGTTATTCCGGAAGCCAATGCAAAGGAATATTTCAACAGAAACCCTTGAAGCGGATCTTATCAGCAAGTCTCTGTTTTTCAATTATCTTGATGCGCAGCGTGCCATCATTCTGTTTTTCAGTCCTCAAAAAGGCTGGGTTGGGGGAAATCTGGCATTTTATGAAACGTTTGCACTGGAAAATATGGAGGAGTTCAGGAGCCGGTATCGGAATATTTCCGAGTTTTTCAATGATGAGCATTTTGTCATCTTTGCGGATGATGATGAAACATGGCTGAAGCAGCTTTCTCAGGACAATACAAACAGTCCCAGAGTGAAAATGGTGTTGCCGGATGGAAGCACAGTAGTGTATGAATTGCGAAGCAGTGCATTTAAGAAAGGTGAGAATGGGCTCTTCTTTCTCGAGATGACCGATGTCTCCCTGGATGAAAAGTCCATGCGCGAACTGGAGCAGGTCGAAGCGTCGAAACGTAAATTTCTCAATAATATCTCTCATGAATTTCGTACCCCGATGAATGGCATTTTGGGCTTTATCGAGCTGTTGCATCAATCTCATCCGTCTGCAAAGCAGCGTGAATATCTTGAGATGGTTGATCGATCTGCAAAACATATGATGTCAACAATTGAGACGCTGCTTGATCTTGCCCAGATGCAAAGCGGAAAACTGAAACTGGCTGAAAGCGAATTTTGTCCAATCCGCGAATTTGAAAATCTGGTGGAACCGTTCTATTATGAAGCCGCGCAGCGCGGGATTCGTTTGAACATTTTTATCGACCCGAAACTGCCGGCATATATTTTCACCGACGGTAAGAAGCTCCGGCAGATCATTTCTCAACTCGCTGACAATGCATTGAAATTTACTGAACCGGATGGAAAAATCACCATAGAGATGCGACTGTTGAACGTATTTGAAAAAAACAGGTTTGACATCGGGTTCAGTGTCAAAGACAGCGGAAAGGGGATAGATGCCGTTCAGCTTAGCAAGATAACCCGGCTGTTTGAATCCGGAGAACATCCCGATCATCGGCTCGGTGTTGGACTTTCATTGACGGATGGACTGCTGAAAATGATGGGTTCTGAACTAAAGATTCATTCACAAAAAGGGATAGGCTCTCAGTTTAGTTTTGAAATGAACGTAGAGGGTGCGAGTGAGCCTTCGTTCGCACAGGTGGAAAAGTGCTCGGCAAAAGTGGTACTGTTTGATGATGAACTGGCGAACGATGCCAATGTGTTGAGCCGCTATTTGCGATCATTTGGAATTGCGGTAACGAAAGTACATCACTCGCAGCAGATCAGCTGTACTGATACGGATCTGCTCTATATTGTCGCTCCCGATGATTCACTGACGTGGATGATGGGGCTGACAAGTGTCTCAAACCGTTGCAGAGTCGTAAAGCTGATGCAGCACGAAACGCCATTGCCTCATCGTGCTTCGCATATTGTAGACTATACTTTGACAAAACCGTTACTGCCGGGCAATGTTTCAAAGCATCTTGACACTCTTTTCAATATTCTCGAGCGCGAGAAGATCGTGTCAAGACTGCCGAAGCAGAACATTAAGGCGCTCATCGTGGAAGATAACAAGATCAATCAGCGCCTGATTAAACTATTGCTGGAGCAGTACAACCTTTCTGTTTCAACAGCCGACAACGGCGAGGCTGCGATCGAGCTGTGCAGACGCTATCCATTTGACATTATATTTATGGACATTGATATGCCCATAAAAGATGGCATCGATGCGACGCATGAAATTAAAGAGTTGTCCATGTTCCAGTCACACCCTTCGCCTATCATTGCTCTGACTGCTCTGGCCATGCAGGGAGACAGGGAACGTATTTTGGCTGAAGGACTGGATGACTATGTCTCCAAGCCTTTGGGACGTGAAAAATTGGAATATATTCTAAATAAACATCTGCAGGAAGTTACCGGTTGATGAATCTGCTCAAGCAAGAGATCTTTGATGATTTACCGGCACAATCGTTCATAGACAGTGTGGCAAATGTACTGCCCGGCCCCCTTTTTGTCATTGATGAAAACGATCTCATCCTTGCCTGTAATGCCGAAGCGCTCAAAGCTGCCTCTGCGACCGATTTCGAAGCATTGATTGAAAAAGGAGACGGAAGGCTCTCTGCGCTGTTTTTAAAGCAGGATGGATATTTCGTTCCCAATGAGAAAAAGTGGGTGCTTTCGCTGGGAGAAAGAACACCTTTGGTTGCACTGTCAACGACCAAGAAGCACTCGCATGACTTTCGATTGCGAGCCAGTTTGCTCCCTTCATCGAAGCAGCGGATGGCGCTGGTCTATCTTGAAGATATAGAAACAATTCAACGCGCAAAAAAGGCTGAGCGTTATTTTGAAACATTCAAGCAGCAGTTTCTGACAAGTATTTCCCATGAGTTTCGTACACCGATGAATTCCATTATCGGGTTTGCGGGACTATTGGAGCAGTCCATAGGCGATTCCGCTCAAAACAAAGAGTATGTAGAAACAATTCAAAAAAGTGCAGGGATGATGTTGGAAAATATCGAAAACCTGCTCGATCTGATGCAGATAGAGAGTGGTTTGCACAAATCGAAAAAAGAGACCGTCAAACTGAATGATGAATTGGAAAGTTTTTTTCAGCGGTTTTGTCAACGTGCATCAGACAAAGGAGTTTCGATTTACTATTTGATTGATCCGGCCTTACCCTCGCAGTTGCTTGCCGATATCGATGCAATACAGAAAATCCTCAGAAATCTGATTTCAAACGCACTGAAATTTA
>JANTHE010000094.1 GCA_024762585.1 Sulfuricurvum sp.
TTCAGATAGCATTTGTACTCCCATTGAAGAATTGTGTAGGGTTCATATTTAATGTTTTTTGGGGAGTTAAAGCGCGGTTTAACTGCGCGCGCCCCGAAAGAAGTGCCCTTGGGGTACGGGCTCGCCGCCGAGGCGAACTCAGTGTTAGCGTAGTCAACGGGGCTTTGCTCCGTTGGCGTATATCTTAATGTTAAAGCGCGTTGACCGCTTTTTGCAGACGGCTCACTTTGCGTGCAGCGGTCTCTTTTTTCAAGATGCCTTTGCTGACGAATTTGTGAATCTGCTGGTTGGCGACTGTCATTGCGGCAGCGGCCTCTTCTTTGTTGCCTTCATCGATCGCGGAGCGGACTGCTTTGACGATGTTTTTAAGGCGCGTGCGATAAAATCGGTTACGTTCCGTACGTTTTTCAGTTTGACGGATACGTTTGAGTGCGGACTTATGGTTTGCCATAGTCTTTATCCTTCTGGAAAAAAATTTAGGGTAGAATACTACCTTAAAAATAATTAAATTTAAGTTAAACTTTAGCGTATACACCATATTTACGCTGTTTCGAGGGCAAAAATGACATTATTCGGTACCGACGGCGTTCGCGGTGAAGCGGGCAGCTTTCTCACCGCACCCCTGGCAATGCGTGTGGCGATGGCGGCAGGCATCTATTTCAAACAATTTTCAAAAACCAGAAAGATCCTGGTCGGCAAAGACACGCGCCGCAGCGGCTATATGATTGAAAACGCTATTGTCAGCGGCTTGACGGCAGTCGGATACGACGTAGTGCAGATCGGTCCCATGCCCACGCCTGCCATTGCGTTTCTGACCGAAAATATGCGCTGCGACGCGGGGATCATGATTTCGGCCAGCCATAATGCCTTTGAAGACAACGGCATCAAGCTTTTCGATGCGCACGGCAATAAATTTTCTGAAGAGATCGAAGCGAAAATCGAGGCAATCTATCACGATGATACCCAGATCAACAAGGCGCAGCTGACGGGCAAGGCGATGGGCTCTGCCAAGCGGATCGACGATGTCATCGGCCGTTATATCGTACAGCTGAAAAACTCGTTTCCCGATGTATTGAGTCTTCAGGGAATGCGTATCGTGCTTGACACCGCCAACGGGGCGGCATATAAGGTCGGTCCGACCGTGCTCGAAGAGTTGGGTGCGGAGGTGATCGTGCTGCATCACGAACCAAACGGTTTCAACATCAATGACGGGTGTGGTGCGCTGCATCCCAAAGATGTTCAGAATGCGGTTAAGACGTACCGTGCCGACATTGGTTTTGCGCTTGATGGCGATGCGGACCGGCTGGTAGTAGTGGATGAAAAAGGGGAGGTTGTCGACGGTGATCAGCTGCTCGGCGCTTTGGGACTGTTCATGCATAAATATGGTTCGCTCAAAGGAGAGGGAATCGCGGCAACGGTGATGAGCAACCAGGCACTTGAGGATGCAATGCAGTCTGCAGGATTGAAACTCTTTCGCAGCGGGGTTGGCGATAAATATGTCCTTGAGGTGATGCGTGAACATGGTCTGAATTTTGGAGGGGAGCAGAGCGGACATGTCATCATGAGCGACTTCGCCAAAACAGGTGATGGCCTTGTAAGTGCGCTGCAAGTGCTGGCTTTGATACTCATGAGCGACGAAAAGGCCTCCGTGGCACTTAGACCGTTCGAGCTTTATCCGCAAAAACTGCTCAACCTCACTGTCAAAACGAAAAAACCGCTTGAAGAGATTGAAGGCCTTGCAGAAGAGCTTTCTTCTGTAGAAGCCGCCGGAATGCGCCATCTGATTCGTTACAGCGGTACAGAGAACAAACTGCGCATTTTGCTTGAAGCACAGGAGCGAGAAGCAATGCTCGAGCGCATGGAACACCTCAGCGATTTTTTCAGGCACGCACTGAATGAGTAAGCCTGTCATCGCTCTGTTTTTGGCCCTTGCCGGGATTTTTATTATTGATCAGAATATCAAGACGCTTTTTTTGGAAGGGTATCGTTTTTACAGCGACTGTATCGACCTGACACTGGTGTACAATCAGGGTGTAGCCTTTTCGATGTTCGCTTTTTTGAAAGATTGGCTCAAATGGCTGCAGCTGCTGCTGATAGCAGGTGTTTTGATTTATGTGCTGCGCAAAGGGGTCTCTTGCTATATGGTGCCGACGGGAATTCTGGTCGGTGCGGGACTTTCGAATGTTTATGACCGGTTCATTCACCCCGGAGTGGTTGACTATGTTTATTGGCACTGCGGATTCAACTTCGCAGTATTCAATTTCGCCGATGTCATGATCGATGTCGCTGTTGTAATGCTGCTGCTTTTGAATCTTAAACCGAAGTGGTGCGAACGTCTTTTGGCGCGTTGAAAAAATGCTGTTTTTTTGCTATAATTCTACCAGCGCTCAGGACAGCACACTGTCTTGAACGCTCTCCTTTAGACCTGTGCAATGTGCAGGCGAGGCACTGGGTCAGGATGGGAACATAGCAGCCCACCTTTTCTGTGCATGTGCCGCAGGGATCTGGAGGAGAGTTCCTCTATTAATCTTTCCTTATTTTATTTAAATCTATAATTTTTGTTTATGAATTGTTATTGAACCTATGTAATGATGGTCACTGACAGTATGTGGCCCTTGAAGCTATAATGCTTATATCCTGAACATCTAAAGGAGTTCATATGAAAAAGGTAAAATTGGCGACACTGCTGCTGGGCGCGGCACTCTTTACAGGTATCGGGGCGACGGCGCTCATTGCACAAAGTGATAGCTCTGCTCCGGCAAAATGCGGAGGTAAGAAGAAGTGCGGCGGTGAAGAGAAAAGTATGAAGTGCGGTGCCGGTAAATGCGGCGGAAGCAGTAAATCTTCTTCGTCTGCCAAAGGCAAATGCGGTGCAGGGAAGTGCGGTTGATAGAGGTGCACTGCACCTATTAATACAGGGATGTCCGGGCGTGTATCGGTTATTCATGTTGTAAAGGATTCGCTATGCAATGCCAACTCTCAAAACTCTGTCAATTGGTAGAGCCAATGCTTGATAAACTGCAAAGTGTTTCATTGTTGCTGGTACGCTTGGTCCTGGCATACGGATTTTACGAACCGGCCAAAATGAAATGGAGCGATATCGATTCGGTGGCAGAATGGTTTGGCTCCATGGGCCTTCCGTTGCCGACATTACAGGCCTATATGGCCGCATCTACAGAAGCAGCAGGTGTATTATTGCTGACGGTGGGATTGTTTACGCGGCTTATTTCGATTCCGTTGATGGTTGTAATGGTCGTCGCAATTACCATGGTACACCTGCCCAACGGTTTCAGCTCGGGTAACAACGGTTTCGAAATTCCGCTGTACTACTTCATCATGCTCTTTGTACTTGTCGCTCACGGAGGTGGTAAAATCTCACTGGATTGGCT
Source organism: Sulfuricurvum sp. (assembly GCA_024762585.1). Classification (GTDB taxonomy): domain Bacteria; phylum Campylobacterota; class Campylobacteria; order Campylobacterales; family Sulfurimonadaceae; genus Thiomicrolovo. Next base: position 3,390 of record JANTHE010000094.1, read on the forward strand.
GCTTTTCAGAAACAAATCGGCCTGATCAATCCTCACGGTATTTCGAAATCCCGCATGGCTGATTTGGTGCCGGCGGATGGGCTTCGAGATACTCGAGGTCTTCGAGTGTCTGTGTGAGGATACGCTTCTGCTGCAACAGTGGCAGCATGGCATTGTCTTTTTCCGTCAGGTTCAGCTTCATATTCATCAAGATTGATTCAACCTCTTTATCAAGGTCGGCAAGGGCACTTTTAATGTGTTCTATCGGTTTCATTAAGCAGATTATATACAGCGAAGTCGTTTCTGATGCTGAAGGGCACTTTTTAGATACCATATGAGATATCGGCGATGCCCTGTCACGTATCCTGATAAAAACTAGTGTGCTGCTTTCATTACCTCAAATGCATCGATGGGCTCTTCAAAAGCGATGAACAGCACGCAAGGGTCTCCTTTTTCACAGTAGGCCCTGTGTGGCCGTTTGGCGGGGCCGTAGGCATACATACCGGTTTTGATCAATTCTGATTTCTGGTCATCGTAGGTTACGGTCATATTTCCTGACACCAGCGTCATCCGTTCAGCGGAAGTATGCCAATGGTGGGGAATGGTGAAATTTTCGGGGACCTTGAAAAAGATATCCAGGTTTGGCTTGGCGGGATCGCCGTGCAGTACGGCAATCTGGCAACCTTTACCAATGAAGGCCGGACAGGGTCCCCATTGCAGCTTTTTGTCGGTATGGCTGTACGCCAGTGCAGGTTCTGCCGCAGACGCGGCCGAGAGCATTCCGCAAAGGGTCAATGCCAGTGCGGCCAATTTGGATTTATTACTGAGTGTCAACATGATGTTCTCCTTGATTGGATTGTTCTTAGTGCACTTGGACTAAATGATAACACTGAAACTTCTTCGGAAGAAAGATCAAAAACACGTTAAAATGTGCAAAATATCGGAAGGATTGGTCATATAGAAAAAATTTATGCCATATTGTGTTCTAAAAGGAAGGAGTTCCTGTGCCAAAAACGCTGCCGCTGCATACAATTGAACAGACCGTCAATACCTATAAGTATCTGTTCAAGCCTGAACCGACATTCGGTATGGATTTTTTCGCTCCCGATTTTGTGCCCAAAGAGATCGTGCTGCTGCTTGACGATAAAGCGCCCAGTCACGGCATTCCCCTGCGCTTTGACTATTATGCGCTATTTTTGCGCCTGAAAGGGGAGACGAAACGCACGGTCAATCAGTATTGTTATCTCATAAAACCGCATTCTCTGCAGTTGGTAGTCCCCGGCTCGCTCTACTCGTTTCAAGATACGACGGAGATGTCGAAAACATATGTTTTGCTGTTTGACAGCTCCTTTTTGGAAGAGGAGAATCTTGTGCAGGGGGTGCTCGACCCCTTGTTGGAGTTTCATCGTAAGCAGCCACAAGATGCCGAACTTGATGCATCGCAGTATGTTCAGGCACTCTCGCTCTACGAACAGCTCAGTGACGAACTCAGAAACAAAAAAGAGGGCTATAGAAGTGTTGCGAAGATGTTGATCAACCAGCTGCTGTTTCTACTGCAGCGCGCCAAACTTACTTTTGGTCTGCATGAAGCTCGTACACGATCAGAGCAGATCAGCGCCGATTTCCTGCTGCTGATCGAAGAGAATTTCTGCCGGGTCAGAAGCGTAAAAGCCTATGCCGAACTGCTGGACATTACGCCTAAGCATCTCGGTGAGACTGTTCATGCCACCTTGAACCGACCCGCACTTTTTTGTATTCACAATCGCATCGTCAAGGAGATCCAGTATCTGCTCTGTTTCAGCGATCTTTCCATCAAGCAGATTGCCTATGCGCTCAATTTCGAAACACCGTCGCAGTTCGGACGTTTTTTCAAACGCTATGAGGGGATCAGTCCAAAGGCATACCGGCTCAAGAAAAGGTTTTTTCGGCAGAACGATGATATAGTGCAGCATTGACGGCTGTGCAAGAGCCGTTTTAACGCTTTTTAGTTATTCTTACTGAAAACAGAGAGGAGTCTTTATGTTTAAATGGAAAATGGTTGTGGCGGCAGCGTTATCGTTTTTTGTTGCACAAGCGGCGGCATTGGCGGAAGAAAACGAGATCCCGGCGCCGCCGAAGGGGAACCTGAAATATTCGGTAACAGTCAAGAAGTTCAAGAATGAAGCGGGCTGGAGCGGCCGCTGGTCCATCGGTGATGGAATGACAACAGTCATGACTGATATGCTTAATAAATCCGGCTGGTTTATTACGCTGGGAGATGATGAAATGCGCAAAGCAGCGATGGCGGAACAGGATTTTGCAGCCGGAGGACGTACGGCCGGCGGAAAGAAGCGTCCAAAAATGGGACGGATGACTCCGGCACAGCTGCTCGTTCGCGGCTCCATCACCAACGTACAGGAGACCGGCAGCAAAGGGGGAGGTCTCAATTTTATGGGTGTGAGCATCGGTGGTGATACCGGTTCGGCGGAAATCAATTTTACCATCTACATCGTCAACAGTGAAACGGGACAGGTCGTTGCTTCATCAAGCGTTGTCGGTGAGTCGGGCAAACGGGGGTATAAACTTGGGTATTACGGCTCAGAACTGGGCGGCTTGACAGGAATGTTTGGCGGCGAGGACAAAGATAATGTCATGGAGGCGGCTGAAAACGCTGTTGGCAAGGCAGTGGCCTATATGGTAGGGCAGCTCGATAATATCGCCTGGGAGGGAACGATTCTTATGGCCAAGGGTAACAAGATTATCATGAACCGTGGCGAGCGTGACGGCGTCACGCTCGGCAAAACGTTCAAGGTCGGAGAAGTTGAGGAGCTGATCGATCCTGATACCGGAGAGGTGCTTGACAGTGAGATGACTCCGGTTGCCACGGTTAAGGTAACAAAGGTGAAAGAGAAGATCGCGTACCTCAAACCTGTTACTGGCGCAGATAAGATCGCCAAAGGAATGACAGTCTTCCCGATGGAAGAATAAATACGCTATTCTCCGATGATCAGGGTATGGGCATTTTCAAGGTTTTTCAGTTTCGCCCGCTGGTAGGCTTTCAAATCGCCAATAACGCTTTTGGCTTCTTCGGCGGTCAGTGTAAAAGTGTCATAGCTCCCTTTGTCGTTTTTGGCCACTATTTTTTTCAGCTTCTGTTTCGATCCGGGTGCCATACAGTCGCCGTTTTCTATTTTGTAGACATTTTCCGCCGCTACTGATGCAAATCCGGTGCTGCCGTTGCAGGAGACCGTTTCAAATACGACCTGATAACCGCCGGCATAGAGTGTGCTGACGGTCAAGATGCCTGCTAAGATGATCAAACACGTTTTTTTCATCGAGTACTTCCTGGACTGGTGTGGGCACCTCTAAAAACCCTGTGCGGTCTCAGCGTTACAGAGAAGGTCACAATCAAGGCGACGCTTTGAAGGCCTGGCCGTAGCCAAGTCGAAAAGCGGCAACGCAGAGTGTGGCTTTCTCTG
>JANTHE010000095.1 GCA_024762585.1 Sulfuricurvum sp.
GATGCCAAGGGGATCAAAGCGGCTTCTACGCAGTTTGGGTGGAAGAGCGAAGCGGCGGGGCAGCTCTCGTCTTTGCTGTTTCTCAGCGGTTTCGAGTTTTTCCGCGCGGCGTCGATGCTGATGGTGCTCTTCTCCTCGCTCTCCATCGGGGAGATGTTCGCGGTGCTGGGCTACCTCTGGTTTATGGTCACGCCGCTGCAGGACATGCTGCAGATTATCTTCAGCTACCAAAACGCCACGGCGGCGCTGGAGCGTCTGAACGCACTGTTGAAGCTCAAACGCGAGCCGGAGTTTGCGCATGAGGTCAATCCGTTCGAGGGAAAATACACCAACGGCATCGCTTTGGAACACATTGATTTCGGGTATGCCGACAAACAGGTGCTTCATGATATCTGCCTGAACGTGGAGGCGGGCAAGACCGTGGCGCTTCTGGGGCACAGCGGCAGCGGAAAGACCACGCTGGCGCAGCTCATCCTGGGCCTCTACGCCCCGCAAAAAGGGACCATACGAATCGACGGCGTCCCGGTTGAGAAGATCGGGCTCGATGTCGTGCGTGATCATGTGGCGCTGGTGCTGCAGACCCCGAAGATGTTCAACGATACCCTGCGGCAGAACCTGACGCTCGGCCGTGACATTCCCGACGAAAAACTTTATGACGTACTGCATGTCGCGCAGCTCGATGACGTCATGGTGAAACTGACCGAGGGGCTGGATACGATGATCGGCAAGGACGGCATCCGGCTTTCAGGCGGCGAGCGGCAGCGCCTGGCCATCGCGCGGATGCTGCTGCACGAGCCCAATGTCATCATTCTCGACGAGTCCACGTCGGCGCTGGACGTACAGACCGAAGGGCGGTTGTTCACGTCGCTGTGCGACTACCTTAAAGGCAAAACGACCCTCATCATTGCCCACCGTCTCAGTACTGTCGAGCATGCCGACTACGTTTATTTTCTCGACAAGGGTCAAATCGTTGAGTCGGGCGAACCGAGAGTGCTGTTGGAAAAAGAAGGGTTTTACCAGCGTTTCGTGCAGCAGCAGCTAAATAACCAGGAGCAGAAGTATCTCATTGGTGACTCCTGACACTGACTGCAATCCCTCAAGGGCATCTCAGGAAGCTATCTGAGAAAAGAGGATCAACCCTTTCTGGCGCGCATCAGAAATACCGGATAGGAGGCATATGGTTTTTCAATGATAAGTGCCGTGTCAAACGCTATGTCTGAAAAACCTGCTTCGGTTGCCATTTTCACAAGGCCATCCCTGTCAAAACCAAAATGAAACACCCCGTCATTGCCGTGGCTGTGAAAACTGCCATCCTCTTTGTCCAGGTCGGCGATGGCGATGAAGCCGCCGGGGTTCAGGTGGCTGTGCAGGGTCTTTAGAAACGCGGCGGTCTCTTCGACGTGGTGCATAGCCATCGAGGAGATGATGCCGTCGAACGTTTCGCTAAGCGGCATCTGAGTGATGTCGCAGCAGGCGGTTTTGATCTGATGTTCCGGTGTGCTTTTGCTCTGGAGCATTTCGAGCATCTTCGGTGAGGTATCGACGGCGGTGACAGAGTGGACATGCGGCAGGATTTTATAGGTCAGCAAACCGGTTCCCGCACCGAAATCGAGCAGGTTCATTGTGTCATTGAGAGGGATGTTTTCAAACATGGCTTCAGCCACATTGTGGGCAATCTTTTGACGGAGGTCGCCTTTGTCCCACGCATCCGCAACAGCGTCGAAACGAGACATCAGAGATCTTTGGCGTTGCGCAGTTCGGCGATTTCGGTCTCGACCATTTCGTCAATCATATTGGTATAGAGATCTGCAATGAGATTGGGTGAAAGATCAAGTTCAAGTGCTTTGTGGCGAAGGCGCTGAATGACAGCGTCAATACGTTCGGGTGCCTTCACTTCTTCGACACTCTCTTTGAAGCGGGCGGCCTGCTTGATGTAATTGTTGCGTTTGGCGATGAGTTCCACGATTTGATCGTCGAGCTTGTCGATCTCTTCACGGACTTCGGCTAGGGAGTTACACGTTTTCATAGTCGCTCCTATGTAAGGGCACCTCCGCAGGTAGTTTCCGGAGGGGCCCGTAAGTTGGAAGCTATTTTACCGCTCCTTATTTAAACCACCCTTTGACTTTTTCAAAGGCCGACTCAAAGACGCTCTCATGCGGTTTGGATTCGATGCCGAAGCTCTCCTGCAGCTCTTCTATCAACTTTTGCTGTTCATCGTTCAGTTTTTTCGGATAGACGAGTTTTACCTGTGCGATCAGGCTCCCTTTGCCGTGCCCGTGAACATCTTCGATCCCTTCGCCGCGGAAGCGATACTGCTGCTTGTCGCGTGTGCCGCGCTCGAGTTCGAGTTCGATCTCGCCGGTGAGCGAGGGGAGAGTGATGGTCTCGCCGAGGATCGCCTGGGTGAAAAAGACCGGTACTTCCATGTAGACGTCGTTTCCATGGCGCTGGAAGGTGTCATCAGGTTCGACCTGAAAGGTGACATACAGGTCGCCGCGTTCACCGCGTTTACCAATATTGCCTTTGCCCGAGACGCGCAGACGGTTGTCGCTGTCGACCCCGGCAGGGACTTTGATGGTGACGCTCTCTTCAACCTCTTCGAATCCTTGCCCGTGACAGTCCGGGCAGGCTTCGCCCGGCATTGTACCGGCGCCATGGCAGACCGGACAGGTCTGAGAGAAGGTCATGAAGCCCTGGCGCATATAGACCTGTCCCTTGCCGCCGCACTGCTGACAGGGAGCCAGTTTTCCGTCTTTTGCACCGGTGCCTTTGCAGGTACCGCACGCTTTTTTGTAAGTGAATTTTACCTCTTTGTCGCAGCCAAACACTGCCTCTTTGAAGCTGATACTGATCTCGACGCCGAGATCGAGCGGGTATTTGTCCATATCAGCCGGGTTTTGGCGGCTTCGTCTGCCGCCGCCGAACATCTCTTCAAAGATCTCGCCGAGGTCGTCAAAGCCGCCGAACCCACCGCTTCTTCCTCCGCCGGCGCCCATACCCTCTAACCCCTGCTTGCCGTAGCGGTCGTAGATGCTGCGCTTTTCATCGTCGCTGAGGACCTGGTATGCTTCATTGCAGAGTTTGAACTTGTGTTCGGCATCCGGATCGTCGGGGTTGGCATCTGGGTGATATTTACGGGCCATTTTCCGGTAGGCTTTCTTGATCTCCGATTTGTCGGAGCTTTGGCTGACCTCGAGAATCTCGTAATAACTCATCTCTTCCATATTGATCCCTCGTTATACTATCTTCAAATTTTTTTGGAATTATAGCAGACTTGAGCGAGGGAATATAAGGTGAAAACCTATTGGCTATTGACGATTGTTTTTTTGACACTGCTGTTCACGGGATGTGCGACGAAAAATGTGTCGATCATGCCGCAGACTGATGTCAACAGCAGCGGGCATTATGTTGCGTTCGATGACCTGCCGGAGTGGAATGAAGCACGTGCGGCATCCGGATTGGCGGTATTGCGAAAACAGTGTGCCCTGGAACAGGTGCCGGCAAAGCATGATGTTTGCACGTTTGCCATGAAGGCCCCTGACGCCAAGAAATTCTTCGAAACCCGTTTCAGGGTGTTCATGCTCGCGGATGAGCAGGGAGAGACCGGGCTGATGACGGGCTATTACGAACCGCAGCTCAACGGTTCGAGAACGCAGAGCCGACATTATCCCTATCCGCTCTACGGTACCCCCGCTGATCTGCTGCACGTCGAACTTGCTGCGGCGCTGCCGGAGCTGAAACATACCTACCTGCGCGGACGGCTTCGGAACAGGGAAGTAGTGCCGTACGCCACCCGCGCTCAGATCAACGCCGGAGAGATCGACGCGCCGGTACTTTGCTATGTCGACAGCGACATCGACCGGTTTTTCCTGCATGTTCAGGGGTCGGGGCGCGTCGTGTTTGACGATCATTCGACCATCTTCATCGGCCATACCGACCGCAATGGCTGGCCCTACCATTCTATTGGGAAGCTGATGGTCTCGGAGGGATTGATTTCAAAAGAAAAAATTTCGCTGCAAAGCATCCGCCGCTATCTCAAGGTGCATCCCGAACAGAAGCGCCGTATTTTGGAGTCGAACCCGAGCTATATCTTTTTTGGAGAGCGAAATAAGGGCGCTACCGGAACGCTTGGCGTCGAATTGACGCCCATGCACTCCGTGGCCGTTGACCGTGCAAGAATCCCGCTGGGCTTTCCGCTCTATTACGCCGCGCAGGACCCGCTGACGCATAAGGCCATTTACAATCTTGCACTCGCGCAGGATACGGGCAGTGCCATCAAAGGGCAGGTGCGGGCGGACCTGTTCTGGGGCTATGGCGAAGACGCCGAAGCGAAAGCCGGGCAGATGAAGTCGCCGCTGCGGTTGTGGCTGCTGGTACCGCGCTGATGCCGATCGTCTTTACCCGTGAACCGATGCACGAAATCATGGCCCTGCTCAAAGAGCGGTTGTTGCATGCGTCGCCCGGCGGGATCATCAGTTTTGAAGTCGTAGACCCCGACCGGCAGGCAAGGGCATATGCGGGAACCGCCATTACGGTCGAGGGAGTCCAGTACCTGCACCGGGGCTACAAAGCGTGGACGGACCTGGCCGAGCTTTTGATGTGCAGGATGCTGACGCCCGAACGGGTAGCCGTCGGAAGGGTGCGGCTACATTTCATGAAGCTCGATTCGGCGGATTCGTTTCATAGCACGGCCATTGAGGACAAGCGCGAAAAGTACGGTGCGGCGTCAAAATTTGCCGCCATTGTCAAGCATGAGGAACCGGCGTTCGTTCACACTTTTCTACATGCACTGGCTCGGGTCGATCTTGTCAAGCGCAGACGCATACTCGACCTGGGAATCAATACGGGCGACGAGTTCGACCTGATCCGTACCGTGGCAGGTGATATTTTTGAGGAGATGGATCTGGTCGGCATTGACCACTCGATGTCGGCGATCGAGACGGCGCAGGTGCGATTCCCGGAAGCCAATGTACAACTGCATGTCAATGATATCAATGCCATCGATGCATTGGAACTCGGCCGTTTCGATCTGATTATGAGCATCGGAACACTACAAAGCCCCGGTATCGCGTTCAAACCACTGCTTTCCAAACTGCTACAGCACTACCTGAAGCCGGACGGGGCGATCATTCTGGGCTTTCCCAATGCAAGGTGGATGGACGGAGAGCTTATCTACGGTGCCAAGGCTCCCAATTACGCGTTTTCGGAACAGTCGCTGTTGTACAAGGATGTGCATTACTGCAAGAAGTATCTGCAGCAAAAGAGGTTCAGGGTGACGCTTAGCGGCAAGTACTACCTCTTTCTTAGTGCAACACGGATAAAATAGCACGAATGAAACACTCGCTTGAAAAGTTTACCCGCCTTGTCGACGCCCTGCAGGAGCTCCCCACCATCGGCCAGAAGTCCGCGACGCGCCTGGCGTACCATATGCTGATGCATGACAGTTTCGGCGCGATGAAGATCGCTCATGCCATTGAGGATGCCGTCGGCAGCATCAAAAAGTGCCGTTCGTGCGGGGGACTCAGCGAGGACGAGCTTTGCGATGTCTGTTCAGACGAGAGCCGTGATGTTTCGCTGCTGTGCATCGTCGAGAATGCCAAGGATATCCTGACTATCGAGGAAAACGGCCTGTTCGAAGGACGTTATTACGTTCTGGACTCGCTGGACGCCATGGATATCGAGCATCTGCGTGCCACGGTCGGCAGCGGAGTGGAAGAGGTCATCTTTGCGCTTACGCCTTCCATTGCCAATGACGCGGTCATCTTGTACATCGAAGACAAGCTTCAGTCGTATCAGGTGAAGTTTACCCGGATTGCACAAGGGGTGCCCACGGGGGTCAGTCTGGAAAACATCGATATGCTTTCGCTGGCGCGTGCTCTCGAGGACAGGGTTAAAGTCTAGTCTTCTCAGACCACTGTCGCAAATATGTTTCAACCTCTTTTGCAGGCATCGGTTTTGCGAAATGATATCCTTGAAAATAGTTACAGCCGTGCTGTTGCAGATAGATTGCCTGTTCGGAGGTTTCTACCCCTTCTGCAATGACGCTCAGTTTCAAACTTTCTGCCAGGGCTAAAACAGCATCGATGATGGCACAATCCTCCTCATCGTAGGGAAGTTCCGAAACAAAGGATCTGTCGATTTTGAGTTTATTGACCGGGAGCCGTTTCAGGTAAGCCAGTGATGAGTAGCCGGTGCCAAAATCATCGATGGCGAGTTCAATGCCAATATCGCTTATTTTCTTCAGGGCTTCAATAGAGTGCATGGGGTCACGCATCATCTGTGATTCGGTAATTTCGAGCTCAAGCCAGGGTGTGTCGTAACCGGCATCGGAAATCGCATTGGAAAGTTTTGAAATAAAATCGGGATTTTCCAACTGCTGAATAGAGAGGTTGACAGCCAATTTTCCGGGATGAAGTCCTTTTTTGTACCATGATCGTACCTCGCGCATGGCTTCGCATAAGACAAATGCACCCAGCTCCTGTATCATATTGGTCTCTTCGGCAACTGGAATAAAACGGTCCGGAGGTATCATACCGCTGACGGGATGATTCCAGCGCAGTAGAGCTTCAAGTCCGTAGACACGATTGTTTATTGTGTCGATCTGGGGTTGGTAATAGACTTCAAACTCTCCTTTTTCCAGTGCTGTATGTATATTGGCTTCGATCATCGCTTTTTCAAGGGCGCGATGCGTCATATCGCTGGAGTAAAATTGATATTGTGCCTTGCCCTCCTCCTTGGCCCTGTACATGGCGGTATCGGC
>JANTHE010000096.1 GCA_024762585.1 Sulfuricurvum sp.
ACTGTACTTTTACCAATTTTTCATAACGTCTTCTTAGAGGTACACTTAAATCAAATTGCACTATGGATTTAAATTCGGGAGTGACAAAAAGTGGAGATTCACTCAGAGGGGTATAATCTTTCAAATCTTTCAAAAGCAACGGCACCCCAAAAACATCCTGGCCAATCTACGGAAGTATCTCAAATGCACGGTATGCTTGGTCGATGAAGCGCATCTGGAACCCATGCACTTCAGCTCAAAGGAGCTCGAACATACCAGGAACGAAACCGAGACGTTCGACATCCTAACCGTACGAACCCTGTAGGCGTTCCCACCCATAATCTCGGGTGCGCCCGGTATGCCCGATTAGAAGTCGTACCGTACCAGCAGCGTCACCATATCCATCGTGCCCTCATCACCGCTCTCGACCCGGCGCAGGGCGTTGGAGTACTCCAGCCCGATCAGCGCGTTGGGGACCGGCATCCACAGCAGGTTGAGCTGCACACCGTAGACATCCTCGTTGACTTTTTCCCGACCGTCCGGATCGACCTTCGCCTCGTCATTTTCCTTACCGGCATACGCCAGTGCCAGGGTGGACCTCAGTTTTTGATTCCACCAGTGGCGATAACCCAGATTTGCCCCTAAAGTCGGCTGCAGCGTGATCCGCCCTTCACTGTCGATCGAACCTGCCGTATACGCTCCGAAAGCGACGTAACGGCCCAAGCCCATTCCGTACTGGGCGCTGAAACGGATATCGTCGAGCCCCCACAACTTGAACTTGCCGGAGAGATTGACACCCCAGCCGACCGCCGCATCGCTGCCATCGACCATGCTGCCGTCGCTCAGTTCGGCAAGGTCCTGCGAAAGGTAGCGCCCCATCACCGCGACGCTCCCCTCTCCCCACTCCGGATAGTAGCGCAGCCGTGCGATCACGTCGGGAAAAACGTCGTCATTGGGGGTAATGATCTCGCCGTACGGATCGGTCAAAGTCGTCTCCGGCTGCTCAAGCGAGAGGTCATAGCCGAACGCCTGATGATCCGAACCGTACCGAAGCAGCGGCTGCCGGGTCAGGGTGCTGTTGACGGCGTAGGTGATGGTGTCGAGCGTCACGCTGGCGTTGAACGCCGAGTTGGTCTGGCCCGCGGTAAAGCCAGCCGCTTCAAGAAAAGCGTGCCGCAGTCTCGGACCGTGCGAGTTCGTTGTCACTTCCGACGCCGTTGTCCCCAGGAAATCGATCTCGATGAGCGTCCGGACGGGACCGTACTCAGTCGGCGTCCGCGTCTTGACCCACAGGCGGCTGTCGCGTGCGCTCATGAAAAGCTGGCCGTTCTCGCCTTCGGTATCGAGCGGAATTCTTCCGGCGAAGTACGCCCCCTCCGGCCAGGCATAAACGGCATGCAGCTGGATCCGCCCGCCAACGCTGAGCACGGTGTCGGCACTGCTCATTTCCAGCGCCCCTTTTTGCTGCATCGGGGGCAGGTACCCCGCGGCATCTTCGGTAATATATCCGGCACGTTCCTCTTCATACACCTTGTCCGATGTACCGGACCGCTTCTGCTCATAGGCGTCGATGCGCTGCGACAAGAGCTCGGCCTGCGTTTTCAGTGCCTCGAGCTCAGGGTCTTCCTCTGCCGCATGGCCGAGAAGCGCTGGCAGCAGAAGCAGAAAAAACTTGGCACCGCTACTGCCCATGGTAACCCCTGAAAAGGGCATGGCAGCTGTCGCAGGTGCGTTCCATCTTCATGATCTTCTTTTCGAGCTTCTCAAGCTCGTAATTTCGGGCAACCGTTTCGATCCCGTCGCCGTCGCGATTGAGCTGTTGCGCATAGTTTTCATAGCGGCTGTACGCTTTTTCCGTCAGCTTTCCGCCCAATTCATCCGCAGGCACATCTGCGATCTTTCCGGAGAGCTCCTTGACGATCGCCGCCAGGCTTAACGCGTGTCGGCGGCGCACATCATCTCGCTCCAGTTCGCTCTTCTGACGCTCGTAAACGACCATGTTCAGCTCGCGCATGAGCAGGCGCAGTTCATCGCTTTCGATTCGGTGTTCCGCGCGCCCCTCACCTGCAGCAGCTGCCGGCTGTTCATTTGAGGTGCAGCCGCCGAAAGCCAGCATAACCATCACCCACAACAGCACTTTAAACCTCATCAAACATCCTCTTCGCTATCCGCACTTAATTGATAACGATTATAATCATATTTGCCTCTCTTTTCTCTTCAGGACAACGCGGATGCTTCACCGGAATTGCGCTACAATAAGTTTAGTAGCTATTTCGATTTTTGCATGAGAGGAAGACCATGAAACAGATCAGACAGATCCTGGTTGCCATAGACAGTTCCGCCATGGCCGAGGAGGCACTCATACGTGCAATTTCCGTTGCAAAAGCAACCGATGCGCAGCTGATGGTACTGCATGTCATCGAGCCCCTCTTCTTCGAGTCGCCCTTTTTTGATCCGGTCAATGAAGATAAGATCAAGGCAAAGATCGCTGATCAAATGGAACGGCTCAATTCCAAAAACAGTGTAAAGTATCTTCTCTTTGTAGAGTCCGGCAAGGTAGCGGATGCCATTACGCTAAAAGCGCAAAAGATCCAGGCAGACCTGCTTGTAGTCGGTTCGCACAGTAAAGAGGATATTTCAAGCAAGCACTTTGGGAGTACGACGTTGAAAGTCATTCAAAACACCCATATCCCTGTGCTCATTGTCAAAAACAAGGTCCATGGCATCTACCAGAAGATGATCGCTCCGACAAACCTCTCTGCCTATTCGAAAGAGAGCATTCGTTTTGCCAATGCACTTTTTGCCGAAGCTTCAAAAAAATACCTTTATGCCCATGAGACCGTCAGTGAACTGCAGGCTGTCACCTACAGTATCAGCGACGAGCAGCGTGAAACTATGCGGAAAACGTTGGCGGAAAAAGCCCGGGATGCGCTTCAGCAGTTTGCCGATGAAACAGGCGGGGCAGAGACGGAGCTGATCGATTACACCGCATCGATCAATGAAGATCTGCTGGCGTTCATTGAAGCAGATACGGCGGACCTGCTAGTACTCGGTTCCAAAGGTGTCGATAATCTCAACTCGTTTATCTTCGGCTCCACAGCATCTTATATGCTACAGAGGTCACCGCTGGACGTCCTGGTCCATGTTCCCTCTTAATTGAGAGAGAGCTCTTTTAAACGGCGTCCATCGCTTTTAACCTTCTGTCCGTAAAGAAAGTGCCGAACGATACCAGTGGTGCGACGAACAGATGCGAGTTAAACTTCAGCGACCACTGATGTTTCTGCGCCGTAGCAAACAGCAGCATGACAAAGAGGATAAAGAGTACACCGTGCGTCATCCCCACGATTTTGATAGTGCCTCCCATGTTTTTTTCAGCATACTACAGAAAAACACGGACAAAAAAAGGGACCGGCTGTTTTATCTCTTATTCTGTATAGCGCATGTATGGGAAAATAGAAAAAGGGATAGGCATGCCAAGAATTGAAAAAGCAACCGGCTCCCTTTTTGTGGGTAGATGAAAGGTCACAAGCCGGGTTTAACCACACCTTATAACTTAGGATTTCGGTACGTAGTTCAGCAGCATCATCTTCGCAAAACGTTTAATATCATAATGCTTATTACAGGCCTTGAGGTCCGCATACGCCTTGAAGAGCGGATACTCCTCTTCCGTTGTAATGTGCAGCAGCTCGTTTGCCTTGTCTATCATCTCAAGATCAAACAGAGTGAACAGATAACCGTCGAGTGCTTTCTCCTCATCGTCTGAGAGCCTCTCCATGATTGCAATACGCTGCTCAGGTAGCATATTCTGCGCCATCGTAACCGCAATATAAAGATAATCAAGCGAATCCAGCCCCTCGATTTTCTCGATAAAATCTACTACTGTCGTATTGGGGAGCGAGAGTGTATTCTCCTCCGCATTGATACGAGAAACAATGACGAGCAGAGCATCGAATGTCATATACTCCCGGTATTTTTCTAAAAGATGCAGTGATGCATTTTTACAAAGCTTTACGAAGGCCAAACTGTGCAGTTCTGCCGAAAACTGTTCAGGTTTGGCAAGAATAGTCTCGGGATCCAATTTTCCTTCTGCAAGCAGATTGATCTGATTTTGACGCACCAGAGGATTGTCCATACTCAGATTGTAGCGTTTGAGGTCCACACCCTCTCCCCGTTTGATGGTCTCAATGGTTTTGACCACTTCTGACAGTTTGGGGTTGGGAAGCGCTGCAAGTGTTGGCGCCGGCTGCATCTGCGACTGGTCGACAATCTCTCCGAGCAAAGTATAACGGTCTGTTCTGAACGCATGTCTTCGATCACTCTTTTGTAAAAAAGCATCCGCTACTGCTTCCAGCAGATGGATGAAATCTTTTTCATATTTCCGAAGACGAATCGATCCCACAACAGAATAGAACAGCATATGCATCAGCGTGGCAATGAACAACAGCGCCATTGCCAGCGAAACCCATACTGCGATAGGAAGTGAAGGCAGCACGATTCCAAGCACGGTAATATGTATACTCTCTTGCGAAACGAAACCGTAGACAAACCATCCGATGGCAAAGATCAACAGCAGTGCAGCTATAGTGTAGCGCTTGATATACATGCGTTCTCCTTATTTGTTGTTCTTTTCGGCGATCTCCCGACAATCAATACAATAACGCGCATGCGGTTTGACCTTAAGGCGTGCAAATCCAATATCTTCTTCACACATTTCACAAACACCGAACGTGTTGGCAACAATTTTACTCAAAGCCAACTCAATTTCCATGAGTTCGGTCTCCTGCTGCGAGCCAATGGCACTGTCAACCATATTATCATTGCTGACGGCAGCATAGTCTCCCTCATCACTCATCTCAAGTTCACTGAGACTGCTGAGCTCATCTGCTACGCCTTCGATATTTTTAATGATCTGATCTTTGCGTGCACGCAATATCTCTTCAAAATATTTTAGTTCGCTCTCTTGCACTCATATCCTTATTTGTGGTAGGGGTGGTTGTTCAAAATCGAAAAACCTCGGTATATCTGCTCAAGCAAAACAATCTTGGCGATTTTGTGACTCATGGTCAGCGGCGATAGACTGATCACCTTGTCACAACGTCGCAAAAAAGTCTCCTCGAGCCCATAGGCCCCACCAATATAAAATTGCACCGCTATTTTATCACTTAGGAGCTTACTGAACGCGAAACTGTCGATTAATTTTCCATCAGGATGCAACGCGATCGAATATCCGCGGTTTAAATAGGATTCCAACGACGCTGTATAGGCCCGTCTGGCGGCCTCTTCGCCTATTGTGTGTGCTTTCGTGACGTTTTTACCAAAAATTTCGACATCGTTGATCGTAGCGAATCGCGATACCATCTTCTTAAGCTCACCATACAAAGGGTCGTAGAGAGTACGCTCTTTTTTCGCAATGGAATAGATACTCACGTCCACGCTTCGGCCTTCCGCATAAGCGCACTGCCCATTACCCTGATTCGCGCATATTCAAAATGGTCTTCAAAACCGACGCCTCCAATAGCTGCGACCGGATGTAACGACGCCGATGCTATGGTATCAAGATCCGCTCCCAGTACTTTGGCGTCACTTTTGGTGTCCGTCATCCTGTAAGCACCCAAGCCGATATAGTCGATTGGAAGCATGTTGGCTTTCTCAACTTCTGCAAGGTTGTGTGTTGAGACTCCTACAATTGAATGACTGCCGACTTCTTTACGCAGCAGTGCTGCAGCACGATGAATATCGCCATCAAGAGCTGCAAGGTCATCCTGCCCGACATGCACGCCATCGCACAGACCGCAAAGCTGCCAATGGTCATTTATAATCAGAATGCCGTTCCAAAGCGACCGGAGCCGTTCAAGGTGCTTAGCAACGCTGTTCAGATCGCTCTGTTTTGTGCGGTACTGTATCATAGAGACATTTTCTTTCCTGCACAGCGCCACATACGTTTCCATAGTGAAATCAAAGTGCTCAAGCAGAGAATGATCGCAGAGACCGTAAACGGTGTTTAAGGGCAATGCCGTGAAAAACGAATCGATTTCACTCCGGGTCATAGGCAGCAGGCAACATCATTCTAAGCAGATCCGATACCGTTGTCTTGAGCGCATTGCGGTTGACAACCATATCGATGGAACCGTGTTCAAGTAAAAATTCCGAACGCTGAAAACCTTCGGGAAGATCTGAACCAATGGTCTGTTTAATCACCCGTTGACCCGCAAAACCGACAAGCGCACCCGGTTCGGCAATGATTATATCGCCCAATGTTGCAAACGATGCACTGACTCCGCCCATCGTCGGGTCTGTCAATATAGAAATAAACGGCAGTCGATATTCTGCCAACTTACCCAGCGCGGCAGATGTCTTGCTCATCTGCATCAACGAGTATGTACTCTCCTGCATTCTCGCTCCGCCTGATGCACTGACAATGACAATCCCCTGCCGTTTTTCGATGGCACGATGGATGGCGCGGGTAATTTTTTCCCCCTCTACAGATCCGAGGGATCCGCCCATAAAGGCAAAGTCAAAGACACAGAGCTGCACTTTAACACCATTCATTTTACATTCGCCGCTGACAACAGATGAGCGTCTTCCAGTTTTTTTCTCTCCCTCTTCGAGACGCTTGGCATAACTTTTCTTATCCACAAACTTCAAAGGGTCCACAGGCACCAGAGTCGAATCGAACTCTTCGAAGGTATCCTCATCTGCCAGAAGGTTGATGCGTCTGTCAACATTAATGCGGATATGATAACCGCATTTC
>JANTHE010000097.1 GCA_024762585.1 Sulfuricurvum sp.
TGTTGATAACCCTGTGCCGTTTTGTCGGCATTGAGGGCAGGGTACATTTTTTGTTGTAGCGATTCCAGGGCTTTTTGGCGCTGTTTCAGATTGAGCTCGCGCATTTTCAGCTTGAATGCATTGACTTTTTCGTATCGCGTATCCGGATTTGATTCCACAATCGCCTGGATGAGTGTGTTGATCTGATCTTGGGTTGCATCCGCATGCAGCAGACGGCTAAATACCAAGAAAAATAGTAAGAATATTTTAGTTTTCATACCATTATTATGCCGTGAATATGTGAGCAAAATGTGAGTCAGCGCCGAATGATACTTTTATCGTCGCTGCGGCCGTATTCGCACTGAAACGTGGTGTGTGTGATCCCAAACTGCTCCCTGAGCTCTGCTTCGATCTGTTCGATGGTTTCGGTGGCCGCTGAAAGAGGCAGGTCGTCGTTGAAATCCAGATGCGCTTCGAGGTGGATGGCGTGGTCGTCCAGCCGCCACAGGTGCATGTGGTGGGCGTTGGCGATGGCCGGATGCGCGCACAGGGCCGATTCGACATCGTTCAGATTGACCGACGCGGGTGCGAACTGCATCAGCACCCCGGTTGTTTCGCGGATCAGCCCGATGGAGGCAATAATGAGGTAGAGCGCGATCAGAATCGAGATCAGCGGGTCGATCCAGAAGAGTTCCCAGTAGTAGATGGCCACCCCGCCGATGACGACGGCGACGGAGGTGAGGACGTCGCCGAGCAGGTGGAGGTAGGCGGCTTTGATATTCATGTTGTCGTGCGCGTCGGCTTCGAGTAGCCAGATGCTGCCGCCGTTGACGACGATACCCAGCAGTCCCATGCTGATCACCCAGGAGGAGACGACGGGTTCGGGGTCTATCAGTCGCAGCGAAGATTCGTAGATGAGGTAGACGCCAATGCCCACCAGCACCGAGGCGTTGAAGAGTGCCGCGACGATTTCGGCGCGCTTGTACCCGAACGTTTTCGTAGCATCTGCCTCTTTATGCGCCATGCGGTGCGCCGCCCAGCTGATGAAGAGCGCCATGACGTCGCTGAAGTTGTGCAGGGCGTCGCTGAGCAGCGCGAGCGAGCCGGAGACAATGCCGCCTATAAGCTGCGCGACGGTGATGATGATGTTGAGCACGATGGCAATCAGCAGTTTCGTGCCGCCGATGTCGTGATGATGATGTTCACTCATAGCTGTATAATGCCGAAAGTTTCCATAAAATCAATATATCTTGATATTTGTTTCGGAATCGGCTACAATTTCCGCATCAATCCATTCGGAGCATATATATGTCCAAAAAACGTGTCCTTATCCTCTGTACCGGCAATAGTTGCCGCTCCATCATGGCCGAAGCGCTGGTCAACGCGAAGCTCGGCGACTGCGCCCGCGCCGAAAGTTCCGGTGTCGCCGCCAGCGGCAAGGTCAACCCCCATGCCGAGGCGCTGCTGCGAGCACGCGGCCTGTGGCGTGACGATTACCATTCCAAAGTGATCGATGAGGTGCTGGACAAGCCTTTCGACCTCGTGGTCACGGTCTGCGATAACGCCAAAGAGACCTGCCCGATGTTCCCCAAGGCGGTGAAGACGATCCACGTCGGTTTCGAGGACCCCAGCGGCAAGGCCGAGGAGGAGTACGCGAAAACGCTGGACCTCATCGAATCGGGGCTGCTCCCGGTGATTGAAAATGAACTCTGTAAAGGTGAATGAAATGAAAAAAGCGGAAGTGACAAAACAAGACAGCGGTGTAAAGGTCACCTTTACCGGCGCGATCGAAAAACAGAACGTCGTTTCGATGGTCCAGCGCTGTCAAAGCGGTCAGTGCGACTGCATGAGCGACGAGAACAAGCAGAAGATGACCGGGCTCGCGGTCAGAGGAGAGGACGGCAACGTCGAACTGGAGATCTCCGGTGACCTAGAGGTAGCCGATATTGAAGCGGCACTTCAAAAGTCTCCTCTGATATAAGGGCACCTCTAAGATCCGTACAGGGCTTTTAAAGGTGCCTATAATCATTACCTGTGTGAAGCAGGTGTGTCAATTTAGAGAAGCCCTCTATAGCAGATGTTTTTTCTTGCGCGAATGCATCAGAGACGGTGCAAACGCTTTGGTGGCTACCTGGACCGTTTCACCGACATCGAAGCGGGTTGCCTCTTCCCGGTCAAGTACTACTTCGACGATCTGTTGACCGATAGCCACGACAGCAATATATATCACATCGGCTTTGATGATATCGAGCAGCTCACCCTCGACGGTGAACTTCTGACTGCCGCTGGCATGCAACAGTACTTCTGCAGGGGTGCCATCGCTGACTATGTGCCCTTGTTCGAGTACGATTACGCGTTGCGAAAGGCGATAGATTTCGCTGGGATCATGACTGACCATAATCGTTGTTGTCTTAAATGCTTTGTGTAACGTCAGAATGTCGTGCTGAAGTTTTATACGCATTTGCGGATCAAGCGCGGAGAGGGGTTCGTCAAGCAGTAGAAGTTTTGGGCGGTTCATCAGGGCGCGGCAGAGTGCGACGCGCTGTTTCTGTCCGCCGCTGAGTGTCGCAGGATAACGCCGTTTTAGTTCCAGCAGCCCTGTCAGTTCAAGCAGTACGGCAGCATGTGCACGATCATCATTGACATAAAGCAGGTTCTGCTCCACACTCATATTTTCAAAAAGGGCATAATCTTGAAAAACAAACCCGATACCGCGTTTTTGCGGCGGTAGGCTTTTTTTTCCGTGAAGCCATGGCAGTCCGTCAACAGTAATCTCTCCTTCTGAATGTTCCAACCCCGCCAGAATGCGCAAAAGCGTTGTCTTTCCGCTACCGCTGGAGCCGGCAAGCGCGACGAAACTTTGCGGCTCTATTGTCATAGATACATCGAGCCGCAGTGATTCTTTACTCATGCCCAGCGGTTTCTTTACAGTCAGGTTTATCATCAAGCCACCCCGACTTTGGCCGTGTTTCTTCTGTTGAAGATATGCACAGCCAGCAATACGGCGAAGCTGAGTGTCACCATGATTGCACTATAGATGTGTGCCGCGTCGTAATCCATGACTTCGACCATTTCGTAAATGGCAACGGAGGCCACTTTCGTTTCGCCGGGTATGGAGCCGCCCACCATCAGTACTACGCCGAATTCGCCGACGGTATGGGCAAATGTCACGATAACAGCTGTCAGAAGGGAAGGCTTGATATTGGGCAGGGCGACGCGCCACAGGGTTTTTAGCTTTCCTTTTCCGCTGATATAGGAGGCTTCGAGCATATGCCGGTTTAATCCCTCGAACCCGCTTTGCAGCGGCTGGACCATGAATGGGAATGAATAAAAAATACTGGCAATGACAAGTCCTGTAAAACTGAAAACAAGATTGATGCCTAAGTATTCATTGAAAAATGCCCCTACCGGTGAATTGACCGAAAGGGCATAAAGTGCATAAAAACCGATGACTGAGGGGGGCAGCACGATCGGCAGTGCGCTGAACGCTTCGACCACCGGCTTGCAGCGGCAGCGGGTCTGTGACAGCCACCATGCCAACGGCAGCGCAACGATAAAGAGTACCAGGGTTGTGACGATAGCCAGTTTAAATGAAATATAAAACGGTGTGAGATCAGGGAGATTCATTTTCGCACTTCCAGAATTGAGAGTTCGCTCGCCTTGATCAGCGCGCTTACCTTGTCACCGGCTGCAAGCGTCAGCCGCTCTGTTGAGGTGCGCAGTGTAATGCACTCCAGCGGCGTCTCTTTGAAGCGAAGGCTGACACTGCTAAAGAGTCTGCCGTTTTCCACTTCTTCCACATCACACTCGAGACGGTTTGAGATGCTTATCTCCCCCTTCAGGCTCTTGGCAAGTGCGATATGGGTCGCTTTGACCCCCAACACGACGGCATCTCCGACTTCGACAGCTACATTGAGGCCAAGTCCCATCATCGTCAATGTTATTCCATAGGCATCAAATGCAACGACTGTCAGCTGCGTCTCCTGATCGATTCGTGTGACATGGGCAGAAATACGGTTCATTCTGCCAGATACCCATACTGCTTCAAAACAACTTTTGCCTTGTCTGAGAGCAAGAAATCGTAAAATTCTCTGCATTGGGGGTTGTTCTGCCCGTGTTTTAGCAGTACTGCTCCCTGCTCAATGGGTTGGTAAAGCTTTGGATCGACGGCGCTCCAGTGTCTGTTTTTTTCGAATCTTGCCATTTTGGGAGAGTAGAGAGCCGACATGGCGACAAAACCGATGTCGGCTGCACTCAAAGCGTATGTAACGGTTTGCGATACCGATTCGGCATAAACGAGCTTCGGTTTGGCGATGGCATAGAGACCGGCATTTTTCAAAGCCGACTCCGCAGCTGAACCATAAGGGGCGGTAGCGGGGTTTGCTATGGCGATTTTGCGTATGTCGGCATCTTTGACAATGGCAATGCCCCTGGATAGATCGGATGGGTGAGCAGTAAACATAGCCAGTGCGCCTCGTGCGTAGACAACGGGCTTTGTCACGGCAAGCCCCTCTTGATACAGCGACACAGGATATAGCATATTTGCAGACATAAAAAGATCATACGGCGCGCCGTGACGAATCTGTGCTGCAAGTTTTCCACTGCTGCCAAGCGTTACCCGCACAGTCGTATCGGGGTGTGTTTTGGCAAAGATCTCTTTGAGGGTATCTATGGCGTAACTGACATTAGCTGCAACCGCAATACTGATCTTGCCGGCATGAAGTGATAGCGTTAACAGCAACAGCAGCACCACTTTTTTCATTTTCGTCTCCAGTTAGAATAGATAGTTAGCTTCGAAACGCATATCGAGGTAATTATATTTGCTGTCATCATTATTGAGAAACTGTGCATAACCCGCTCTCAACCGCCATTGTAATGGCGGAATCTGTGGCAGGTTCTGAACGAAACCGATGTAATAGTATAGCTCATCTAGATTGTGATAACCGGTTTTTCGTTCGTCTGCGTTTGTGTAGAGCACAGAAGCTTGTATGAAAAGGTCGGTATAAAGACCTTGGGCATTGGCATTGCGCTGCACTTCAAAGCGGTAGCTTTTTGTGTTAGCGCGCCAATTGTAGATGCCCATCGATCGGGTATAGCCTGAGGTTGGGAAACCGCGCCACGGCGCGATCAGGTCCGCCTCATCCAGCACATAGGTCATGGCAAGGTTGAATTTGTACAGCTCCGAACGCAGCACAAGGCGCGCCGCGACCATCTGAGCATCGAGCGAGTCGGGGTCATGGTAGCCCGTGGCATCGTCGGTATAAGAAGCTCCGCCGACGCTGCCTGCGCCCTGATCGAACTGACGGATATAGCGTACTCCCGGCGTGAGTGATACTCCGCCGTTGAGTTTGAAGGCGTAATTGGCCTCTGCCATGACACTCGAAAGCAGTTTTGGAACAGTAAAAAATGCAGCATCCAGTTTGAAGTTTTTCACAGAGCGATGATGCATATCGGCAATGACCAGCGGTGCATCTGTGGGCTTGCCTGCGGCCTTGAGTGCCGAATAGGTCAATCCCCGGTGCATCGCCGAGTCGTCGTTCTCGCTCCACTGCGGATTGATGGCTGAAGAGCTGTTGGCATCGCCGTACATCAATACGGCATGTGCCCGTGTGTGGTCGCGCAGTTTCTGCTGTGAAAGATATCCGACCTGCACGATCGTACTGGGCAGGGCCGTACTTGAAACGACTGCTCCGTCGAAGGTGTTCGGAATCATCTTGGTATCATTGGACTTGGTGTAAAAGCTCTCGACCAGCTGTCGTCCGACAATGACCTGCGTAGAAGGGATACCATGAAAACACAGGTATCCCTGACCCAGCACCGCCATCGCTTTGTTTCCCGTATTGACATATTCAAAACGGCTTAGCGCATCTTTACCCGATTTTAAACGATCTACAGGGTCATTGACATCATCAAAAAAAGCCTGTGAGGCATAAAGAGCTGTACCGAACTCAAAGTCAGAATAAATCGCACTGCGGTAAATGACAGAAGCGCCGAGAGCAGAGATGAGATGCGTAGCATGATTTGGGTCTTCATTGTTCCAGCGAAAATAGAAGTTGTTGGTACGAAGCCTTCCGTAAAAAACACCATTTTCAAATATCTCTGAAAAGGAGTCGGCTCTTGACGGAGTGTCATTTAATACCAAGATGCCATTTGTCTTTATGGCAAATTTTGCGGGCGGTGAAGCCGCGCTTAATGTGTTAATTGCAAGCAAAAGAGAGAGTATTGAGAACAGTTTACATTTAAAAAGCATGATTTCCAATAAATTTACAATAATATATACTTCGTATCCACTGTTTGGCATCCATGTTTTGAATACAAATCGTATGGTAGAAAAAAGGGACTTAAAATATAGTATTTCCAGAATTTATATGATTTATTATCTGAAGGGCACCTTTAAAGAGGTATGAAAACGGTTTTTTTAGCGAGCCAGTGCTAAAACAAAAATGATTTATACTGAATGATGAAAAATTAATCATAGATTGTAAATAAATGCAGTAATTTTGATCTATCATATCCCTGTCTGGTTTAGCCAATACACATCTTTACCGACTGCGCGATGTTAATCAGATTTTCTCCTTTACTCCCCCTCGTCACAGCTGATAGCGTGTGACGGTAAAAATGATTCAGCCAAAACAGCGACAGAAGAACTGCTACAGTACAATAGTGCACCAGAAAGGATTGCTTTGTACGATTCCATGAGATGGAGTGTAAAAATTTCATTGTTTTTATTGTCAATGATGGGTG
>JANTHE010000098.1 GCA_024762585.1 Sulfuricurvum sp.
AGCTAAAAAAGTGTAGTATTAGTTTATGTTTATTCGTATTTTTGTACTGACTATTTTACCAATATTTCTCTGTGCAGAAGAGAAACTGATCACGCCTATCCCGCTTGAAATGAATGTAGATAAACGGAAAGCTTCATTGGGGAAGAAGCTGTTTTTTGATACGCAACTCTCCAGAGACAGGAGTATCGCTTGTGTCAATTGTCATAATTTAAGTGACGGCGGTGATGATAATCTGCCGGTGTCGTTTGGATTCAAAGGACAGACGGGGACACGAAACTCTCCAACAGTTTATAATGCAGTATTCAATTTCAGACAGTTTTGGGATGGCAGGGCGAAAGATTTACAAGAACAGGCGCTTGGCCCTGTTGAAAATCCGGTCGAGATGGCACATGATTTCAAGCAGCTGATTCCACAGCTGAAAAAAACGGAATACAGAAAAGAATTTGATGCAATCTACAGCGATGGAATCACACGAGAGAATGTCGCCAATGCGATTGCAGAATATGAAAAAACACTGATTACGCCCAATGCACCCTTTGACCGATATTTACAGGGAGAGAAGGGTGCAATATCACCTGATGCCGAAGAAGGATATCTGATCTTTAAATCCAAAGGGTGTATTCTTTGCCATCAGGGCATCAACATTGGCGGAAGCATGTACAATAAATTTGGTGTGTATGTTGAGAGTAACGTCTCAGACCTCGGTCGATACGAAGTAACCAGAAAATCAAGAGATAAACACTTCTTCAAAGTCCCATCTTTACGCAATATCGAAAGAACGGCCCCCTATTTTCATGATGGACACGAACCGGATTTAAGAAAAGCGGTACTGACTATGTCAGAGTTTCAGCTGGGGCGAAAAATGACGCAGCAGGAAATAGATAAGATTTTGGCGTTTTTGCATACGCTCAATGGTGAAATTCCGCAGAACATAGAGCCGTAATGAGGTGGGGCAAGCGTTTCGACAAGACGATATTTTTACTGCTGTTTTTTCTACTGGTAGTATTGGGGCTTTTTGGATATCTGGTTAGGGTTGATAAAGAGATTAGTGCTTACAACATGATCCATAATGATGTGATTGCACTGAAACTGATAGATAGGTCGTTTGATAATTTTGCGCTGGATATAAATACATTTAAGCATTATGCGTCAGTGAATGAGGATTTGGAAAAATTCTTTGCTATTTTTACAGGGCTGAAGACTGGCATCAGACAAGATTTTGGTGACAACAGTGCCCTCGAAAAATTACTGTCGAATGCAGAAAAATCATTTCAAAGCAAAGCGGATGATCTGGAATATTTTAAATCCCAAAACTCTACCCTGATCAATACGTCACATTTTTTATTCGATCTTCAAGAAACGATTCGAGAAGAGAGCCATATTTCTGCCGCAGAAAAAAGTATGGTGAATGAAACACTCTTTTATCTGTTGAAGTTTGTATCATCTGAGTATATAGATAAGCGCGTTGTCTTAAAACGGTTGGAAGACATGCATGCTGCTCCTGACTTTGAGAGCGAGGAAACGATTTATAATTTCTATACGCATGCCAGGCTGATGCTTCAGACGTTAGACAGCGTAAAAGCAGTTGCGCATGATATACAGACGAGTCCGCTCTATTCGATACTGGATCAGATACAGTATACGCTTGACAAGATCTATAATGACAATTTAGACACCAATCGATTGATTACCTTTCTGTTTTTTGTCAACGCTATTGTATTGATCATGTTACTGGTACGTGACCACTTGAAGGCTGTTCAGATAAATGAAGAGCTCTATGCCTTCCAGTTTGCGGTGAAGCACAGTGACAATACGATTGTCCTGACAGATTCACAACGTCAAATCACCTTTGTCAATGCCGCATTTGAACGAACAACGGGGTATACATTTAACGAAGCACTGGGAAAGAATCCGAATATTTTAAAATCAGGTAAACAAAATGAGACTTTTTATATAGAGATGAACCGTAAACTAGACCATGGTGAGAAATGGGAGGGTGAATTTATCAATAAACGCAAGGACGGTTCACTCTATTACGAAAAAGCATCGATCGTACCTATTTTTTTACATGATGAACTTATAAGTTTTCTGGCCATCAAATTGGATATTACCGACTATGTCGAACAGAATCAGAAGCTGAAGCAGGCGGCAACTGTGTTTGAAAATACTGAAGAGGCTATTATCATAACAGATGAAAGGCAACGTGTCATTTCGGTCAATAATGCTTTTACAAAAATGTATGGATACACGCTCGATGCGCTTACAAATAGAAGAATGAACTTTTTGCAGTCTGGGAAACAGTCAAAAAGTTTTTATGCACAGATGTGGGAAACAATCGAATCCAAGGAGATCTGGAGCGGTAAAATAATCAATAAATCTAAAAATGGTACATTGATACCGGTTTGGAATACAATCAAAAAGATCAAAGATGACGAAGGTAAGACCGTCAACTATATTGCCGTGCAAACTGACCTTCGTGCGTGGGAGGGGTCTTTAAAGAAGATTGATTATCTGGCGTATCATGACCAGTTGACAGGATTGTATAACCGGACCAATTTCGAGGAGTATCTTGCACAGGCATTAAAACAGGCAAGAAGAAACAAGGAACAGCTTGCAGTTTTGTTTATTGACCTTGACAGGTTCAAGATTATCAACGATACGCTTGGACATGATATTGGTGATGCACTGCTGATTGAGATAGCAAGCAGGTTGAAAAGTGTTTTAAGGGAGAGTGATTTTATAGCGCGCTGGGGTGGGGATGAGTTTGTAATCGTACTTGAAAACCTCATTGCTTCAAGTGATACTGCCCGTGTGGCCGAACATATTCTGATGACAGTCGGCAAACCCATCAAAGTAAACAATTATAGTCTGACCACTTCCGCAAGTATTGGAATAGCCATGTATCCTGATAACGGTGATGACTTCAATACGCTGATAAAACATGCAGACAGCGCCATGTATGATGCAAAAGAACATGGCAAAAACAGATACAGGTATTACACGGCCGCTCTTTCTCAGGAAGTGGAAAACAGACTCAGTATAGATTCGGCACTGCGCACCGCTCTTGATAACCATGAATTCTACCTTCTTTTTCAGCCACAATACAGTCTGCATACCAGGCAGGTGCTCTCTGTAGAAGCGCTTATTCGTTGGAAGAGTGAAACATTGGGCCATATCATGCCAGATGTATTTATCCCGATTGCGGAAGAGGATGGACATATTGTCGAGATTGGATACTTTGTGTTTGAAGCTTCATGCAAAGCGCTGCGGACAATGCGAAATGCAGGTCTGCAGCTTGAGCATATCGCCATAAACGTTGCCACTACGCAATTTAAAGAGCGTGATCTGCTGCAGCGTTTTTTAGATATAGTTGATCAGTATGCGCTTGTGCCATCAGATATTGTGTTGGAAATTACGGAGCGTATTGCGATGGAGCCGACCCATGGCAACCGGGAGATGCTGAGCTTATTTCAGCGTTACGGTTTCGGTATCTCTATAGATGATTTTGGTACAGGCTATTCGTCCATGAGCTATTTGAAGGATTTGCCGGTCGATACGATCAAAATTGATCGCAGTTTCGTTAATGGTATTGGTGAGCAAAGCTCAAGCGACAGCGTTGCCGAAGCCATTATTGTGTTGGCAAGAACCATGAATTTTACACTGATTGCAGAGGGCATTGAAACCGAAGAACAGGAACGCTTTTTGCTTGAGAAAGGATGCGAACTGGGTCAGGGCTATCTGTTTAGCAAACCAATCGAGATAGAGGCGCTAATCAGACACTTCTCATGAAACCTGTTTTGCGCTATACTCGTTGTTATGAATAAGATACTCTATGCTCCGTGGCGGGCCGATTATATTTCCGGCCAGAAAATCAAAGGCTGTGTTTTTTGCCATATCAGCACGCATTCGCAAGAGGATGAAGCGCTGCATGTGCTCTACCGCGATGATCACTGCTTCATAGTGATGAACCGTTACCCCTATACACCGGGACATTTCATGATCATTCCCCATCAGCACACCGACAGCCTGGAGGCCTTGCCCGAAACGGTCTGGCTGCAGATGAGCGCTTTGGCGCAAAAAGGGGTGAGAATGCTTAAAGAGGGGTTCGGTGCCCAGGGAGTGAACCTCGGGATGAATCTGGGCAAGGCCGGTGGTGCTGGGATTGCCGAACATATTCATCTGCACCTCGTCCCGCGCTGGGAACGCGATACCAATTTTATCACAGCCATCGGCGAAACGCGGGTCTATTCAACTGATTTTGAACGGATTTACAAAAAGATGCTTGGGCTGGTACCTGATTTTATAGACTAGGCCCGAGTGCTAAGTCGGGCATTATGCCGTTTGTGTATCATTCGCATAAAAAGGAACAATCGATGACATCCGTATTGCTTGAATTTTCCATGTTTCCCACCAGCGGCGACTGTCGCGACGGGGCGTCCGTTTCGAAGTACGTCAGTAAGATTATCGACATGATCGACAGAAGCGGAGCCGCGTACCAGCTGACCCCGATGGGCACGATTGTCGAGACCGACAGCCTCGAAGAGGCGTTGGCCATCGTGCAAAAGGCGTATGACGCGCTCGGTGAGGATTGCGAACGGGTCTATTCCGCGCTGAAGCTCGATATAAGAAAAGGAAAGGCTGGTCGTCTCAAAGGCAAGCTTGATTCGGTCGAGAAACAGCTGGGACGGGGAATCAATACATAGCGGAAAGCACGTATTTTTTGATGGTGGCAGGAATCTGCCTCAGCCGTGTCCCTCGTCATCATGTTCGGCATGGTGCGCGTTGATCTCCATTGTGATGCCAGAATGGATGAACAGCGCAAAGGCAATGACAGTGTAAATCAGTTTGGCGGCATTGTCGCCGAGCATGCTCCAGACGATGCCGAACAACAGTGCGACGGAAAAGATGATGAACCAGTTGCGGTCACGCTGAAACGATGTTAATTCTTTCATAGTAATACCCTCCACTTTGAATTGAGGATAGTATAACTTATTTTTTCTTGCGAGTAAGCACGAAAGCGGTAATGGCGATCAGGACGACAAAAAGAGCAATCCTGACACCGGTATCTTGCATGGAATCCATCGGTGTGACCTCAGTGGGTTTTGACGTAGAGATTCGCGATATATTCCGAAAGCGCTTCGACCTGGATGCGGCTGAGATCTTTCACCTGGTTTTGCATCAGTGTCTTCATGGCACCGCCGTAGCTGCCGTCTTGATATCCGATGATAGTAGATGCAATGCGATTGCTGTCCCATTTACCGATAATCTGCGACTGATTGAGTGCTGATTTTTCGGCATGATTGCCATGACATGCGGCACATTTTTGAAATAATACTGCAGGGGAGGTTTCCGCTTTATAGACATGCTGGGGAGCCGAGGTGGCAGTCGTGTTGTCATACACTTCATTTGTCGCGGAAGATGCGAATGCCGTTGCTGCTTTCTTTTCTTGTGGGATAGCGGGTTTTATTGATTCCTTGTCACTGCTTGGAGCAATAGCGCTCTTCGCTGATGCAGAAGAGCTGTTGGTAGTCTGAGTATCGTTGCATCCAGCGAGGAGGATAAGGGAGGCAAACAGCGGATAAAGTTTCATAACATAAGGGCCTTTTGACATAATAATGATATTTTACCCACCTGAAACATAGGTAGAACAAATATGGATAGAATTGACGATGATCTGTAAAGCAGGTTTAAGCTGGGACGGTTGTTTACAAAATTTCGATCTTGCCCCGATGCAGGGTGACAATCCCGTTATGTTCGAACTCTTTGAGCAGACGGCTGATTACTTCACGCGAGGTCCCGAGATGCGAGGCCAGCTTTTCATGCGTAATCTTGATCTCTTTTTCTCCCTGCTCATGCAGCCAGTCCAGTAAGCGGTGGTCGAGTTTTTTGAAGCGGACATCTTCTACGAGCCCCGCCATGCACTCAAGCCGCCGGGCGAAAAGACCGAATACGTACTGTTGGTATGCATGCTCTTCGGTATAGATCTGCCTTACGATGTCAGCAGGCAATAAGAAGCCCGTAATTTCCGTATCGGTGACGGCAGTACCTACGGCCGGGGTCTGGGTGAAGGCGCTGTTGAGATTGACGTTGCACTGTTCGCCTTTTTCCAAATAGTACAGCGTGATCTCCTGGCCGGAGATGTGCTGCCGATAGACCCGCACGCTGCCTTCGGTCAGAAAAAGGATCTCCGGGCACACATCGCCCTGTCCGAAGAGTTCCATCCCCTTGGGCATCTTGACCTCTTTGGCATACTCGTCAATCTGCTGTCTGGCGTCTGTGCTGAGTTGATCGTAGTAAGGAAAGCGTTCCAATCCTCTTCCTTTTGGGCACTTCCGGAAACTACCTGCGGATCTCAGAGGGCTTTTGAGGCATGAGGTTTTCTTTGTTTTCAGCGCAGGCCTAGCTGTAGCTAAGTCCAGATGAAAACGGAGGAAAGATCGTGCCTCAAAAGCCCTCCCGAAGGGCGTTACAGAGAAAGCCACACTCTGCGTTGCCGCTTTTCGACTTGGCTA
>JANTHE010000099.1 GCA_024762585.1 Sulfuricurvum sp.
ATTTCTGATCTTGGCGCGGATGATGCCCAGAACGACGAATCCTGTCAACAGCGCCCCGATAGCGTAGAACCAATCATAAAAGAGCAAAACCATCACGGCAATAACATAAGTGCCATACGAAAGGAAATAGCCCAGGAAGGCTGCGGCGAATCTGCATACTGCTCTGGTAGGTTCGGGCGTGGGTTCAATGAGCGGAATGTCGGTTTGCATGCAGGCATTATAGCAGGTAGAAATATTTGACGAAAAAATTAATAAAAAAATCTACTTAAATCGTCTCGGCACCTCTATGAACATGATAGCATTTTATCTGTATATTCTATAATGCTGGAAAATTATTATATTAAGGATTCATTATGAATGAACCAACATTACAAGCGATCGGTGATTATAACGGTCTAAAAGGTGAAAAAAAGCGTGTCGTTCGTGCCGTGATCATTGCGGGACTGATTATCGGATCGCTTTACGTTATTGTGGCCAACAGCTATGTCGGACAGCCGCATGATACATTGCCCGCCAAAGACGCCGCGCCTGTTCTTCCCTTTAACCGTTAATTTGCCCTGCATATCGCGCTGCCCTTTTAGGGTCGCGATGCTAGAATACTGCATTCATTTTTCAGGAATTTTATATGATTACCGTCTTGATGGCCGTGATTTCGGTCTATTTTCTCGTCAAACTCTATATCAGTGTCATGCAGGTCGGTTACATCAACCGTGCCAAACGAATGACTCCCATGTTGATGGGCAGCGCTGCATTTCTCAAGGCCGGCAATTATGCTGTGGCGAAAGAGAAACTGCAGATGGTGGGAATGGGGATAGAATATGTCATGTTCATTGTCTGGCTTGACGGCGGAATCCGCTGGCTTGACACCATTACGGACGCTTTGAATGATCCGTTCAAAAGCATCGTGATGGTGCTGGCATTCCTCTTCATCAATACGCTGGTTGAAATGCCGCTCTCTATTTATGAAAAGTTCGTGCTGGATGAAAAGTACGGCTTCAACAAGACCTCCAAGGCACTCTACCTCAAAGATACGCTTATTACATTTGCGCTGGTAGGCGTACTGGGTTCACTGGTCGTCTGGGGTGTGACAGCCATTATC
The DNA here is from genome assembly GCA_024762585.1 of Sulfuricurvum sp. GTDB lineage: Bacteria > Campylobacterota > Campylobacteria > Campylobacterales > Sulfurimonadaceae > Thiomicrolovo. The sequence continues at coordinate 1,100 of JANTHE010000099.1, forward strand.
GCCTCCACGCAGATGTGGTGGTTGTGGACCTTTATATTTCTTTTTATCGTCGTGATCGCGCTGAATATGTTCTTTCCCACGATGCGTGCACTCTTTTTTGATAAGGTTACCCCGCTGGAAGACGAAGCGCTTTCCGAGCAGATAGAGGAGCTGATGCAGCGCACAGGCTTTCAAAGCAGCGGCGTTTTTGTCAGCGACGCCAGCAAGCGCGATACGCGCCTAAATGCCTACTTCGGCGGGCTGGGGAAATCCAAAAGGGTCGTGCTCTTCGATACGCTGCTCGAAAAGCTCAATGCCCTTGAGCTTCTGGCGGTGCTGGGGCATGAACTGGGCCACTTCGCGCATGGAGATCTGTACAAAAACATCGGAATAGTCGGAGGAGTGCTTTTTGTGATGCTGGCAATCTTTGGCAATCTTCCCGATTCACTTTTTGTCGCTTTGAATACAGGCAATAGTCCTGCCATCATCATTATTTTATTCATGCTCTTCATGCCATTGGTCAGTTTTGTCATCATGCCGATTATGGGCATGGTCAGTCGGTACAACGAGTATGAGGCCGACCGCAGCGGCGGCGAGCTTGTCGGAAAACTCTACCTTGCCAACGCACTGCGAAAACTTGTGGAGGAAAATCAATCTTTTCCGTTGTCGCATCCACTTTATATTTTCTTTTATTATACACATCCTCCGGTGATCGAACGGCTGCGCGCACTGGGCTTTGACGAACGCAGTGAAGCGACCAAAGAGGCGGCACGATCGGAGTGTGATGCGGATTCGATCAACCGGGAGCTGGAGGAGCAGTGATGCCGTCGCAGCACACCGTTCGCGAATGCCTGGATGTGATTAGTTCTGAGATTTCCGGTGCCGCGGAGCGCCCGAGGCGAGAAGCGGAGCTGATGATTATGGAGCGATCGCAGTGTGATGCACTATGGCTGATGACGAATCAGGATGCCCAAATGCAATTCGATTCTGTTTTGCAGGAGTGGACGCAGCGGCGAAAAGCGCATGAACCGCTGGAATATATCTTCAACCGCGTCAGCTTCTATTCCCGTGAGTTTTACATCGCACCCGGTGCGCTGATTCCCCGTCCGGAGACGGAACTGTTGATTGACGCTGTATTGGGAGAGGTTGACCCCAAACACTCCTTGACACTATGCGAAGTCGGTGTGGGCAGCGGTGCGGTCAGCATCGTACTGGCAGAGCAGCTGCCCAAAGCAAAACTGATCGGGGTCGATATCAGTGAAACAGCACTGGGTGTATCAGCAAAAAACATCGAAGCATTCGGCCTGGAGCAACGCATAGCGCTGAGGAAAAGTGATCTGCTGGAGCAGGTGGGTGAGTCTTTGGATGTTCTGGTTTCCAATCCGCCATATATTGCTGCTGGCACGGCATTGGAGCCCAACCTGGGTTATGAACCTGGACTGGCTCTCTTTGCGGGAGAGCGGGGGATGGATGTAATTGAGAAGCTGATGGCGTTGACATCCGGGCATGCTATACCGCTCTTTTGCTGTGAAATGGGATATGATCAGCGTGATATGGTGACGGAACAGCTGCCTGATGGCTACAGTGTTTCGTTTTATAAAGACTTCGCCGGACTGGACCGGGGATTTATAATGAAAAGGATTGTCCCATGAATATTAAACAATGGAATGTGACGCTTTACCTGCTTGCCATTGGCGCGACACTGGGTGCCGTGCTGGTGCTTGGTGTCTTTGTCGCTCCTGTTATTTTTCACTCCGGTTCGGTATTGCCGAACCACCTGCTAAGCCGTTACGAAGAGGGGATGCTTATGGGCGAAATCTTCCGGCGTTTTGGTTACTGGGCCTATGCGATGGCCGTCATCATTCTTGTATTCGAGATCAACGAGTACCGTCATCAGCGTCGGGACAAGTGGGCCATCATGAGTGCGCTGCTGGGTATTGCCACCTTGCTGATGTTCGCCGCGGTCTATGTGCCGATGATTCTAAATATGCAGGCACAGGGTCCCGACGCCACCGCAAGCGAAGCGTTCTCCTCTCTGCACGCGGCCAGCGAGTTCGATTTCAAGCTGCTGGCAGTCTCGCTTGTCGTTCTGTTTGTACGACGAATGCGGTTGATGTTCGTGCCGAAAGCGGGGTAGCTGTCACGACCGTGTTTGTAGATGCGTGTATAACGATTGTGCCAACGGTGTATTTACGCCTACTTTTTTCCCCTCTTTGACAATAAAACCGCTCAGCGATTCCAGCTCGGTCGGCCTGCCTTTTTGAAAATCGAGGTGCATCGAGGTCGAAGCGCTTTCGGGCAGGGAAAGTGCGGTCTCGACCGATTTTTGAATCTCGTCGTCGATGTCGATCCCCTTGGCATGTGCCACTGCGGCAATCTCTTTTAAAAGTGTCTTTGTTTCATCGGGGTGGTGCTCGGCGACGGCTTTGATGTTCATGTCGTAATAGCTTGTCAGCGTCGCGAAGGCACTGATGAAAATGTACTTTTTCCAGACCGCCGTATCGATCTCTTTGGGCACTTTGTAGCGCAGACCCGCCTTTTCAAACAGCGCAGCTACTGTTTGTACAGCATCCGGGTCGGCATCCGAACCGAAGACGACGGCAAAGACCTTGCCTTTTTTCCGAATGATACCCGGAGCTTCGACATGCGCAAGGATGTAGCAGCACCCTTTGAGCAATCGGACATCGAGGCGATCGGCAATCTTGTCGAAATGATCCACGCCGTTGGCGACGGGCAGCACAATGGTCTGGTTGTCAATATGGGGAACGAGTTTGTCGAGGGCATGGTCGATATCGTAGCTCTTGACGCCGAGCAGGACAAAGTCGTAAATGCCGGAGAGGCCGGATTCATCGACAGCGACATCGGGAAAGGCGGTGTACGCCTTATCATCTTCGATAATGTGCAATCCTTTTTCTCGGATGGCATTGAGATGTGCGCCCCTTCCCACGACCGTAACTTCATCGCCGTGTACGCAGAGATTGGCACCGATATAGCCGCCGACGCCGCCGGTTCCGAAGATCAGAACTCTCATTTTGGGTTGATGCCGTATTTGCCGGGACCCATCAGGACGATGGCAGCGGCGATAATGAGATAGAAGAGGGCGAGTTCAATGGTGGGACCGCCGTTCTTGGTCAGTGTCAACGGAAAGAAACCACCCACGAGAGTGATGGCCGTGACCATGTTGATTGCAAGAACCAGTGCCGCGATGCGGGCGTAGTAGCCTGCGGCGATCAGTAGCGGCGCAATAATCTCTCCGGCATAAACACCCCATGCTATCCATGCGGGAAGCCCATGAGCCGATAGCAGATGTTCAATATGGCCTATACCATGGAGCAGTTTATGTATGCCATGAAAAAGCATCAAGAGAGTAGAGAGACGTAGCAGTAGTTTGGCAATATCGTCATACTGTTTCATGCAGCCCTTCTATCGTCCGCCGAACTTTTTGGTCCACCACTCCTGTGGAGTGATACAGGTTTCTTTGAGATAGGGTTCGTCCAGACGGTATTCATAGTGTTTTACAAAGTCCAGTAAAATCCTATATGCTTCGTTGATGCGCGCACTCATGGCATTGGCAGTATCAGGATCGTCGGGGTGTTTATCGGGGTGCCATCGGTGCATCATGTTTTTGTAGCGTGTTTTTATTTCTGAGAGTGTGGCTTTGTCATGAAGGCCAAGGAGTGTTTTGGCTTTCATGACACTTTCATAGGGGGGCATAGAGAGGCACGTCAGTCTTTTTGCTGGCGCATATACGTCGGCACGTCCAGGTAATCGTCACTGAGATCGCCGCCGACGACCATACGCGGGCGCGTCACGGTACTACGTGCAGTATTTTTTGTATCGGATGCAGCAGGTGTATCGAAGTTGTCATTGTTGATCGAAGGCGCTTTTTTAGGTGCTTCTTCGTGATCGAAACCTGTTGCGACCATTGTAATCTTTATATAGTCGATCGGAAGGGTAGCATCTGTTGTTGTGCCAAAGATAACATCAGCGTTTTCATCTGCACTCTCTTCAACAACGCCCATGGATTCACCGATAGAGATCATCGGGAAATCGGGATGCATGGTAAAATGGACCAGCACACCCATGGCCCCGTTGATTGACATGTTGTCAAGCAGAGGTGATTCGATCGCCGAGCGGATTGCCTCGTATGCTGCATTTTCGCCTTGGTGCTCGCCTACGCCCATCAATGCCATGCCATGGTGACACATAACGGTTTTCAGGTCGGCAAAATCAAGGTTGATATCGTTGTCGCCCGAGGAGAGGATCACACCGGACGTACCGCTGACAGCTTGGGCCAATACGGCATCGACGATTTTGAATGACTCTTTTAGCCCCAGATTCTTGTCGATGATGGAGAGGAGCTTGTCATTGGGGATGACGACAATGGAATCGCTCTCTTTTTTCAGTTCTGCCAGACCCTGTTCGGCAAGTTTGAGTCGTTTACGTCCTTCGAAGGCAAACGGTTTTGTAACGACTGAAATAGTGAGGGCTCCGACATCTTTGGCGATTTGGGCTATCACCGGGGCGGCACCTGTTCCCGTGCCGCCACCGAGACCTGCTGCAACAAAAACGATGTCCGCCCCTTCAAGGGCGGAGCGGATGTCATCATAGTTCTCAATTGCGGAGTCCTTGCCAACGCTGGGTTTCATTCCGGCACCCAGTCCCTTGGTGAGACGGCTGCCCATCTGGATCTTCGTGGGAGCAAAGGAGGTTTGCAGCACCTGTGCATCGGTATTGGCCACGACCATTTCAATGCCTTCGACGCCTTCATTGATCATATGGCCTATCATATTCCCGCCGCCACCGCCGACGCCGATTGCGACGATTTTTGCCCCATTGTTTGCCGTTGTTTCTTCAATCGAAAACATATTGTCAACTCCCATGTTGTGCACTCCCCTTAAAATAACTGTGTGATCCAGTTCCAGAATTTAGCACCGAATCCGGCGCTTTTCTCTTTTCGTTTAGTCTCGTCGAACGTCTTGATTTTGATCTTGCTCTCTTCCTCGGAGGGTGGCATCGGAATCTCCGGATGCGTCGGCTCCTGAGCGGAAGGTTCAGTCAAATCGGGTTTTTCAAGCGGTTCCTCATTGCGATAGCGCACCTGTCGATTGACGTCTATCTCGTACGGGGCATATCCCCCTGCAGCATATTTGATCAATCCGATTGCAGTCGATGTTCCCGGATCTTTAAGCGCGTCGAATAGGCCTTCAACCTCCGTTGGTTTGGCCAGTCGCACCGGGACATTGTCAAAAATGGCTACGGCGAGGTCGCGTATCCCTTCTAGCTTTGTGAAACCTCCGGTCAAAACAACTCCAGCGCCCAGTTGTTCTTTAAGACCGCTTTTTTCTATGGATTGTGCCAAGA
>JANTHE010000100.1 GCA_024762585.1 Sulfuricurvum sp.
TTACTGGTTTCATGGTTGGCCGCAGCGCTTTTTGCCGCGAACGGCGAGCTTTCGCTCTATGTGCTCAAAGACGGCAAGCCGATGCCGAAACAGCATGTATTGATCTACAAAATCCAAAAGCCAATTGCCGACCGTCCAGCCAATCTCAGTACCCAGCCGCAGGCGGCGGAGTTCAATACAGATGAGGAAGGCTACCTGAGTACGGCGCTGCCGGACGGGACCTATCAGCTTCAGCTGATCGCCAGAGAGAACGGGGTCGCGCAGGCGTTTGTCAAAAAACCGTTCATCATCTCAAAAGGCAAGCAGACCCAGATTATTTTGTCGCTCAAATCCGACAATACGCTGGCGTTCGCGGATACGGAGGCACCGAAAAAAATTGAGAGCGTCGAAACGGCCAAATCGGGTAAGAAGCTCGAAAAGGGCTCGATTCAACTGACGCTGCTCTCTTCGGAGGACAAAAAACCGGTAGAAGGGGCCCGTATCTTCGTCCCGGGCCTGAAAATTGATGCCATATCGGATAAGCGGGGTCTGGTCATGCTCGACCTGCCCGAAGGCAACCGGACGATTTCGGTCATTCATACGGCGTTCTCATCACAAAACGTCAAAGTCACTGTCGTACCGCATGAGATGAAGATGAAGACCGTCGAGCTCTCTCCGGCGTCGATGGAGCTTGAAGAGTTCGTTGTCCTTGCGCCGCATGTCGAAGGTTCGGTTGCCGCGGTGATTGCGCAGGAGCGCAACAGCGACGCCGTCGGAAACGTCCTGGGCAGCGAACAGTTTACCAAAAGCGGCGATAGCAGTGTCGCGGGCGCGCTCAAGCGTGTCAGCGGCATTACGATCGTCGGCGGAAAGTATGTTTATGTCCGCGGACTCGGCGACCGCTATTCGACAGTAATGCTCAACAACCTGCATGTGCCTTCTCCAAACCCGACAAAGCGGGTGGTTCCGCTCGATATCTTCCCGACGTCCGTCGTGCAGAGCATTACGATCCAGAAATCTTATACGGCTGACCTTCCGGCGACGTTCGGCGGAGGAACCGTTTTGATTAAAAGCCGCGATGTTCCCAAAGGCGATGAGGGCTTTGCCTCTTTGGGCATGGAAGTGATCGTGAACAATGCCACCGGGAAATCGGTCGCGAGCAACAGCGATAACTCCAAACCGTTGCCTTCGAGCGTCATCAGCGGCGGGGATTTCGTCAGCGGTCCTGAGGTGACGAACGACGTACTGCATTACCGTACGCTCAATCATCAGACCCAGGCGCTTCAGCCCGGCGGAAAAGTCGAAGTGGCGGCAGGCAAGAGTTTCGAGGTGAGTGACGATGTGACCATCGGCGCTTCGGGAACGGTCTACTACAAAAAGACCTCGGATAACGACCATACAATTTTCGATAAATATTTTTACGATATCAACAGTAAAAAGATCTATCACGATAACCATACGGAAGCCGATGTCACTACACTGAAAACGGAACTCTCCGGTATGTTCAATCTTGGAGTGAACTACTTCGAGAACAACAGCATCAAATACACCTATTTTGCTACGCAGCAGCAGCGGAATCGTACGACACTCTCCTCTATCGACTACATTGGTGATACGGAAGACCGTGAAAAGACCTATTACGAGTATGTGGAAACCGGGCTCTCCACGCATCAGATAAGCGGTACGAACGACCTGCGTTTCGCCGGTTCCGATACCGATGGTTACTTTGACAATCTCAAGATCGACTGGGCGTATGAAAACGCCAAGGCGAACCGAGACGAGCCAGGGACGGTCGAATACAATTACAACCATCAGACCAGCGGGCTGAACTGGGACCGGAAAACATGGTATTACTACTTTATTCTCAATGACAAAGTGACAAACTATCGTGCCGACTTTACGTTGCCGTTCGAGTTTAACGGCAACGACAATTATACGCAGTTCGGAGCTTTTGTGTACAATAAAAAGCGTGACTTCGACAGCCGCCGGTACAAGATGCTAAGTTTCAATTTTACCGATATGCCTGAAGATATGGATACGATCTACAGAACCTACGCTGATGACCTCGATTTTTCCTCTTCGTATCGGACGACCGACTCCTATCAGGCGTCACAGGATGTAAATGCGTTCTATCTGAAGCAGCTTATTTCAGTGACACATGATTTTGATATGATCGCTTCAGTTCGTCAGGAGTCGTCGAAGCAGCAGCTCAGCGATGCCGCCGCCACTTATGACCCGTTGGAGACAAACGACTTTTTCCCGAGTCTGGGATTGACGTATCGTTTCGACAACGACAATATGCAGCTGCGTCTGGCATACGCCTCGACGATCAGCCGTCCGGACTTCCGTGAGTTCAGTAACTCACGCTACAAAGACCCGATTACCGAAAACATCGTCTTCGGTAATCCCAACCTGAAGTCGACCTATATCTACCATTACGACCTGAAATACGAGTGGTACCGTGAAGCGGATCAGATGTTCTCGTTTGCACTGTTTGCCAAGCAGTTCGACAATCCGATTGAAAAGGTGATCAAGCTCGATGACTCGCAGGACAATATTTTTCTCGAAACCTACCAGAATGCCGATTCGGCGACAAGCTACGGTATGGAGATGGATTGGCGGCAGCGGTTCGGATTCCTCGGCGAGAGCTGGAGCAATATGCTCTTTGCGACGAATGTCGCACTGATCCAGTCCGAAATCAAGCTCAACAGCGATCCGAACAATGAGTTCACGAGTCGTCTGACCAATACGTCGCGCCCGATGCAGGGGCAGTCGCCCTACGTCGTCAACCTGACGCTCGGATACGACAACCAAAATACGGGCGACAGTGCGCTTTTGCTCTTCAACCAGATCGGAGAGCGCATTGTCTCTTTGGGTACGGACCATAACGAAGATATCTATCAGCAGCCGTTCGCAAAGCTTGACTTCGTTACACAATGGAAGCTCAACAACTACTTCTTCAAAGACAGCGATTTCGCATGGTCACTGAAGTTCAAAGCCAAGAACCTGCTTGACAGCGATGTCAAGTTTACGCAAGGCGACCTGACGACCGCGTCGACCAAGCCGGGACGCGAATTCAGCCTCGCGCTGAAGTTGTCATATTAATTAACCCCCTCCCAAGCCCCTTGAGGGCATAATACAAAACCTATTTTTCGCCACGGAGTATATTTATGCTCGATTTCGCCAAATTTACCAAGTACTCCAAACCGGGACCGCGCTATACCAGCTACCCCACAGCACTGGAGTTCAGTACCGATTTTGCCTACGATACCTATCTGGAGAAGCTGAAATCGCAGGACAAAGGTCGTCCGCTTTCGCTCTATTTTCACCTGCCGTTTTGCCGCAACGCCTGCTATTTCTGCGGCTGCAACGTCGTCTTTACCTCCAAGGAAGACAAAAAGATACGCTACATCGACTATCTCAAGCGTGAGATGGATGTTCTGGCCAAGCACCTCGACACGTCGCGTGAGGTGATCCAGATGCACTTCGGCGGCGGGACGCCGACTTTTTTTAGTGCTGAACAGTTGCAAGAGATCATCGACGCCATCAAGGCGCATTTCTCGAATTTTGCCGCAGATGCCGAGGTGAGCTGCGAGATCGACCCGCGCCATATCGACGAAGCGCAGATGAAGGTGATGAGCGAGGCGGGCTTCAATCGGGTCAGCTTCGGGATTCAGGATTTCAACGAGAAGGTGCAGGCGGCGGTGCACCGCGTTCAGCCCTACGACATCACCAAAAAAGCGATGGACCTGGCACGCAAGTACAACATGCTCAGCGTCAATGTCGACCTGATCTACGGCCTGCCGTACCAATCGCTCGAGACGTTCAAGGAGACACTCAAACTCGCCGTGACGCTCGACCCGGACCGTTTTGCCGTTTTCAACTACGCGCATGTGCCGTGGCTGAAAAAGACGATGCGCAAGATCGACGAAACAACACTGCCCAAACCCGATGAAAAGCTGGCCATCATGCAGCATACTATCGATTTCATGGAGAACAGCGGCTACAAGATGATCGGGATGGATCACTTCGCCAAGCCCGAAGACGAACTTTTCAAGGCGATCGAAAAAGGTGAGTTGCATCGTAACTTCCAGGGCTATACGACCAAAGGCGGCGCGGACCTTGTCGGTGTCGGTCTCACGTCCATCGGCGAAGGGGTGGATTATTACGCCCAGAACTTCAAGGAGATGGCAAGCTACGAAGCGGCCATCGATGCGGGAAGACTGCCGTTCGAGCGCGGAGTCACCCACAGTAACGACGATCTGATCCGGCAGCATGTCATCATGGAGCTGATGAGCAACTTCAAGCTCGACATTCAGCGATTCGAAGAGAAGTTCGGGGTGAAGTTCGACGACTATTTCGCCGACGCCCTCGATGAACTCCAGCCTATGGTGCACGAAGAGCTGCTGGAGATCGCTCCGGACAAGATCGAGTGTTCCCCGACGGGCACGCTGCTCATTCGCAATATCGCGATGGCGTTCGACGCCTATATGCTAAAACATGCAGGAAGCAAGAAGACGTTTTCCAAGACGGTCTGATTTTTGGTGAGTTACGGGTTGGTTTTGGGTTCGCTTCGCTCTTTTGGGTTAGTTTTGGGTAGGTTGAATGTATGAGTGGTCGGAACTGGACAGAGTTAGTGGTGTGGCAGGCCAGTCATGAACTTGTTTTGGAATTGCACCCTTTTTTGCAGACATTGCCGGCTGATGAACGTTTTGCGCTGGCAGATCAGATTAGGCGGGCCGCTTATTCCGTTCCAGCCAATATCGTTGAAGGGCATTCAAAAGCATCACTGAAAGATTTTAACAAATTCCTCTATATTGCCAGGGGTTCGATTGAAGAGATAAAGTATTTTTTGCTTTTATCAAGAGATCTGAATTATCTTAGCAGCGAAACTTATGAGCTTTTTAACGCAAAAGCCTCTAAAATTAGCGCAATGATTAACAACCTGATTAATTCCAACAAAAAGCAAATGCAGTGAGTCAACCCGAAACTAACCCGAAACTAACCCGAAACTCACCCAAAGCTAATGAAATTTTCAATTTCAGTGAAACCAGTGATGCGTGCATCAAATGCGGCAAGTGCATCCCGGTTTGTACCATCCACAACGTCAATGCCGACGAAGTGACCAGCCCGCGCGGATTCATTGATCTGCTGGGTGCATACGAACGCGGGCAGCTGGAGCTCGACAAGACGGCCAAAGATATCTTCGAGAGCTGTTTTCTCTGCACCAACTGTACTGATGTCTGCCCTAAATCGCTGCCGACGGATATGGTGATCGAGCAGGTGCGCGCCGACATTGCCGACAAGTTCGGCATCGCCTGGTTCAAAAAAGCCTTTTTCTTTCTCTTGCGTCACCGCAAGACGATGGACCTGCTGATGAAGACGGGGTACGCTTTCCAGACCTGCGGCTTCAAGATCAAAAACGAAATCGACTCCATGCAGCCGCGCTTTTCGCTGCCGCTCATCAAAAAAGAGCGTTTGCTGCCGGCCATGGGCAAAAAATCGTTTCTGAACTCCTACCCCGAGATGACGGACAACGGCGGCAAACGCCGGGTCGCCATCTTCATCGGATGTCTGGCCAACTACAACTACACAGGCATCGGAAAATCGCTGATGGAGATTCTCGAAGCACTGGAAATTGATGCCTTTATCCCGAAAAAGCAGTTGTGCTGTGGTGCGCCCGCCTACTTTACAGGCGATTTCGCGACCGTCGATCACAATGCTAAAAAGAACATAGCGTATTTCGAGAGTTTCATCGACGAGGTCGAGGCGATCATCATCCCCGAAGCGACCTGTTCGGCGATGATCAAGATAGATTACGAGCACTATTTCCACGACCAGCCGGAGTGGAAGGCGCGTGCGCTGAAACTGAAAGACAAGATATTCATGGCGACCGAGTGGCTCGAGCAGAAGACGCACCTTGGCGAACTGCTCGCTTCAAAAGGGCGCAGTGACCTGACCGTGACCTATCACGATCCATGCCATGCCCGCAAGATGCAGGGTGTCTACCAGGAGCCGCGAAAATTGATCGGCCAGACCTATACCATCAAAGAGATGAGCGACCCCAACGCCTGCTGCGGTTTCGGCGGGGTGACGATGCAGACTGAGAAGTACCATTTCGCCGAAGCGGCGGGCAAGCCCAAAGCCGCGATGATCGAACAAAGCGGGGCACAGGTCGTCTCCGCAGAATGTTCTGCGTGCCGGATGCAGATCAACAACGCCATGCACGGGTCCGACGTCGAAACGGTTTTCAAGAACCCCATCGAACTGATCGCCGAAGCACTCAAAACAAAATAGCGGTTCGTATTGCGGGCCGTTGTTTTTCTTCGTAACTCACGTAGTACGTAGCACTAAAAAAACGCCTGCGCTTTTAATATCCCCTGCCAGACCAGCGCCGTCGAAATTCCCGCCAAGACCCCAGCCAGCAGATCGTCGCCCATAACGCCGATGCCGCGTTT
>JANTHE010000101.1 GCA_024762585.1 Sulfuricurvum sp.
CTACCACTGAAAGGAAAAATATGGAAAAGCTTGCACCGATTCATCCCGGAGAGATTTTGCAAGAAGAGTTTTTGGAGCCTCTCGGTATCAGTCAGAACGCACTGGCCAAAGCAATCAATGTACCGCCGCGCCGCATTAACGAGATTGTCAACGCCAAACGTGCCGTCACACCCGATACAGCGCTCAGGCTCTCGGTCTATTTCGGTACGACGCCGGAGTTCTGGCTGCATTTGCAGTCCAAATATGAACTGGAAATGGCAAAAGATAAAACTTATGATGAGATCAGCCGTTCCATCAAACCTTTTGCGGCCTGAATCCGTTTTGGCATAGACGGGAATGACAGCCGCTTTTTATCGTGGTAATCCTATAATCGATTTTTAATATCAACCCGAGAGAGTCCATGAGCCAACTTCCTTTTACCCACCTTCATTTGCATACCGAATACTCCCTGCTTGACGGCGCGAACAAGATCAGCAACCTCGCCAAACGCGTCAAGGAGCTTGGCATGACCTCGGTGGCCATGACGGACCACGGGAATATGTTCGGCGCCATCGATTTCTGGCATCAGATGAAAGGTGCGGGGATCAAGCCCATCATCGGGATGGAAGGCTACATCCACAACGGCGAGACGCTGGATGACAAGAGTACCAAGCAGCGTTTCCACGTCTGCCTTTACGCCAAAAACCAGCAGGGGTACGAGAACCTGATGTACCTCTCCTCCATGGCGTACATCAATGGTTTTTACTACTTTCCACGAATTACCAAAAAAGAGCTGCGCGAGCACAGCGAGGGGCTTATCTGTACCTCGGCGTGCCTGCAGGGCGAGGTGAGCTGGCACCTCAACACCAACAACGAGCGCAATGTCCGCAACGGGGCGGAAGGGTACGAAGGGGCCAAACGCGCGGCGCTGGAGTACAAGGAGATCTTCGGGGACGACTTTTACCTCGAACTGATGCGCCACGGCATCGGCGACCAGCTTTTCATTGACGAACCGCTGCTGCGTCTGTCTCAGGAGACGGGAATCAAGATCGTCGCCACCAACGACACGCACTACACCTACCCCGACGACGCGCAGTACCATGAGGCGTTCATGTGCATCGGGATGAACAAACTCTACGACGACCCCAACCGGCTGCGCCACTCGGTGCACGAGTTCTACGTCAAAAGTCCCGAGCAGATGGCGCGCCTCTATGCCGACATCCCCGAGGCGCTCGTTCACACGCAGGAGATCGTCGACAAGTGCCAGCTGGAGCTGAAGCTGGGCAACCCGACGCCGCCGAACTTCAAGTTCACCCGTGAATACGCCGCCAAAGAGGGGCTCGACATTGATTATGAGGACGATGCGCCGCTGGGGCCGGATGCGACGGACGAGGAGAAGAAAAAGTGGCTGAGCGCCGCGGACAAGAACGACGCGGAGTTTTTCATCCATCGCTGCAAACTGGGACTGGAAGCGCGGCTCAAGCACGTGCCGCCGGAGCGCCACGACGAGTACCGCAAGCGGCTGGAGTATGAAATGGATGTGATCAACTCCATGAAGTTCCCCGGCTATATGCTCATTGTCTGGGATTTCGTGGTCGAAGCCAAGCGCATGGGAGTGGCCGTAGGGCCGGGGCGCGGTTCGGCGGCGGGGAGCCTGGTCGCCTACGCGCTCGAGATCACCGACATCGACCCCATGAAATACGACCTGCTGTTCGAACGCTTTCTCAATCCCGAGCGGGTATCGATGCCCGATATCGATATGGACTTCATGCAGGCACGCCGTGGCGAGGTGATTGACTACGTCGTGCGCAAGTACGGCCGCGAGCAGGTGGCGCAGATCATCACCTTTGGTTCTCTGCTGGCCAAAGGGGTCATCCGCGATGTCGCCCGTGTGCTCGATATGCCGCTGTCGCAGGCGGACAAAATGGCCAAACTGGTTCCCGAGGAGCTGGGCATTACGCTAAACGGCAAGAAAAAAGGGGATGATTTCAAGCCCGGAGCCTTTCAAAAAGAGCCCAAGATCAAAGAGCTGATCGACACCGACCCGCAGGCAAAACGTGTCTGGGAGTTCAGCCTCAAGCTCGAAGGGCTCAAGCGCAACGCCGGGATGCACGCGGCGGGGGTGGTCATCTCCAACGAAGAGCTGTGGAAAAAGACCCCTATCTACAAGCCGCCGGGGGAGAGCACCTTCGTCACGCAGTATTCGCTCAACTACCTCGAAGACGTCGATCTGATCAAGTTCGACTTCCTGGGGCTCAAGACCCTCGACGTCATCGACAACGCCGTCAAGCTGGTCAAGGCGCGCTACGACAAGGCCATTGACTGGCACACCATCGACGTGGACGACCCCAAGGTCTACGAGGTGATTCAAAGCGGTGCGACGGTGGGGATGTTCCAGATAGAATCGAGCGGGATGCAGGATCTGAACAAGCGGCTTAAGCCTTCGAATTTCGAAGACCTCATTGCGGTCCTGGCCCTCTACCGTCCGGGACCGATGGAGTCGGGGATGCTTGATGACTTCATTGAGCGTAAACATGGACGAAAGAAGATATTCTACCCTTTTGAAGAGGTCAGTTTCGATATGCTCAAGGAGACGCTCGAGCCCACCTACGGCATGATCGTCTACCAGGAGCAGGTCATGCAGATCGTGCAGACCGTCGGCGGCTTCAGCCTGGGTGGCGCGGACATCGTCCGCCGGGCGATGGGAAAGAAAAAAGCGGACCTTATGGAGAAGTACAACCGCGAGTTCTCCGAAGGGGCGCAGAAACAGGGGCTTGATTACAAAAAAGCCTCGGCGCTCTTCGACCTTATTGAAAAGTTCGCCGGTTACGGTTTCAACAAGTCGCACTCGGCGGCGTACGCCATGGTCACTTTCCAGACGGCGTGGCTCAAGACCTACTACCCGCAGGAGTTCATGGCGGCCCTGTTGACCTCGGAAAAGGACAACACCGACAAAGTCGTCAAGTATATCGATGAGGTCAAGCGGATGGGCATCGAGCTCAGCCCGCCGGACATCAACGATTCGCAGCTCGAGTTCAGCGCTATAGAAAAAGAGGGGCAGGACCATATTCTGTTCGGACTCGCGGCCATCAAGGGCGTCGGCGAGGCGGCGGTGGAGTCCATTCTCGAAGCGCGCAATGAAGGAGGCCCGTTCAGAGACATGCAGGACTTCGTCAACCGCATCGAACCGCAAAAGGTAAACAAAGGCGTGCTTGAAGCCATCACGAAAGCGGGCGGTTTCGACCGGTTCGGGCTTTCGCGCAAGGCGCTGCTCGATCAGATGGAGACGGTGATCGACACGGCCAAAGACGCGTCTCAGGCGCGCAAGAACGCCGTGGGCAGTCTGTTCGGCGACGATGAAGATATTACCGTCGTGGCGCTCGGCCTGCAGAACGAGCCCGAATACGGGCTCAAGCAGATTCTGGAGTTCGAGAAGCAGACGCTGGGCTTCTACGTCTCCGGCCACCCGCTTGACGATTACCGCGAACAGCTCGATGGGCTGGAATATACGCTCTCCTCGGATCTTGAGAACATCGCCGACGGTTCTTACGCCATTTTCATTGGAAAAGTTGAGGAGATCACACATAAAATCTCCAAAAAAGGCAATGCGTTCGGCATCGTCAACATTATGGACTTCCACGGCAACCTCGAGGTGATGCTTTTTAGCGACAAGCTCGAGGCGCTGGAGTCGATGAATCTCGACGAGCCGATTGCCTTCAAGGTCAAAGTGACGCATACCGAGATGTTTACGCGCACGAGCGTGACGAAGATTATGACGCTGGGGCAGGTGAAAAAAGAGAGCAAGAAGGTGAGTACGAAGATCCGCGAGGTGCCGCAGGAACCGCTGACGCTGCGCCTGCACCTCGACCGCGGCACCGAACGCCTCGAAGCGCTCTACCGTCTGGTGAGACGCCACCCAGGTACACGCCCGCTTAAGCTCAACATCGTCTCCAAGCTGCAAAACGTCGTCATCGAGTCGGCGATCGGCGTCAATAACTCCATCATGGAAGAGCTTGCCTCTTTGCAGGATGTGGACGTTGCTTAGAGACAAACTCCTGTAGCACGATTTTTGCATGTGTGTGGCAAAACGCTCAGGAGTTCACAGTGGAAACCCTTAACATCGTCTGTCCCCATTGTCAAAAAGTAAACAGTGTCGTCAATGAAGTAGAAAAACGTCAGGTAGTCTGCAGCGCCTGCGGCAAACCGCTGAGCGATACCACGCCTGTTGCCTGTGATGCCGAGGCGTTCAAGACCCATATTTCAGAAAACGAGATTCCGGTTATCGTCGATTTTTATTCGCCCGATTGCGGGCCGTGCATGGAGATGGCACCCGATTATGAGACGGCGGCGTCAACGTTCGGGCTGGAAGTACGATTCTTGAAGGTCAATACCCTCAATGACGCCGATATAGCGCTGCAGTATGGCGTAAATGAACTCCCGACCATGATCGCTTTTAAAAACGGCATGGAACTGAACCGTTTCAGCAGCAGGCTTTCAAAAGAGCAACTCAAGATGTGGGCGGAGAGTCTGATCCAGATGACGCTTTGAGACTCGCGCTATAATGCGTGATAGATTTCAGGGTTCGCTTAGCGCCCTGCAACAGGAGCGACGATGACAAAAGAAGAGTTCAACGAAGGATTGCTGGGATTCCTGGACGCTTCTCCGACGCCGTTTCATGCGGTGGAGAATATGGCGGGGATGCTGGATAATGCGGGGTTCGTCTACCTTGACGAACGCAGCGACTGGGCGTTGGAGCGCGGACAGCGCTACTACACGGTGCGCAATAACTCCTCGCTCATCGCGTTTACCTACCCGGGCAGTGACGACTACGTGATGCTCGGGGCGCATACGGATTCGCCCAACCTCAAGCTCAAGCCTTCACCGGTGCTTAAAGGCAGCGGCACAGTGCGTCTGGGTGTGGAGCCCTACGGCGGGCTGCTGATGAATCCGTGGTTCGACCGAGACCTCGGCATTGCCGGACGGGTGGCGTACCGCTCGAGCAGCGGCGAGATCGTCGAGGTCAACGTCGACTCGCGTGCGCCGGTGGCGATCATTCCCTCGCTGGCGATCCACCTCGACCGCGAGGCGAACAAGAGCCGTTCGGTCAATCCGCAGACCGATCTGCCCGCACTCATCGGCTGTGACGAGGCGTTTGATTTCGAAAACTGGATCGCTTCGCTGCTGCAAAAAGAGGGTGTCGAGGATTACGAGCGGCTGCTCTCACACGAACTCAGCCTCTATGATACACAAAATGCCGCTTATGTCGGGGTTGAAAAAGAGTTCATTGCCTCGGCGCGACTGGACAATCTGCTAAGCTGCTACGTCACGCTGCTTGCCATGGTTTCTGTTTCGCCCGCTCATCCGTACCTGATGATCTGCAGCGACCATGAGGAGGTCGGCAGCGAGAGCAGCAGCGGTGCGGCGGGGCCGTTTTTGGAAAACACCCTGCGGCGCATCGCGGAGGATTACGAACCGTTCGTACAGCTGTGCCAGCGCTCCATGATGGTCTCGTGCGACAACGCCCACGCCCAGCATCCCAACTACGCCGGCAAGCATGACCCGGAACACGCCCCCTATATCAATAAAGGGCTGGTGCTCAAACTCAACGCCAACCAGCGCTACGCCTCGAACTCCCGTACGGTCTCGCGCTTCGTCCTCGCCGCCGAACGGGCGGGGCATCCGCTGCAGGAGTTCGTCACCCGCAGCGACATGGGCTGCGGTTCGACCATCGGCCCTATCACCGCGACGCGCCTGGGCATCGAAACCCTCGACGTCGGCCTGCCGACATACGCCATGCACTCCATCCGCGAACTGGCGGGGAGCAGGGACGCGCTCGAGCTGTATGAGATTTTGCTGGCGCTGTAAGCCTTCAGGCTTTATGGGTGAAGCGCATCGATGATCTTCCACTCCCCCTCATATGTTTCAACGACAGCCGTACATGATTCCACCCAGTCGCCACAGTTCATATAGCTTGTTGCCCCAAAATGTTTTATGTCTGCTTTGTGTAAATGACCGCAAATGACACCGTCGAATCCCTGTTGTCTTGCATAGGTTGCAGCCATTGTTTCATACGTGCGAATAAAATCCAGTCTCTCTCTTAAATTGTCTTTAAGATGCTTGGAGAGCGACCAGTGGCGTTTGTAGCCAAACAGTTTTCGTACTTTGCTGATAACGGGATTGAAATGTAAGAGAAGGTCATATCCGGCATCGCCGAAGATGCTCAACCAGCGTTTGGTCAATGTCAGCGAATCGAACAGATCGCCGTGGACAACAAAATATCTTTTTCCGTTGAGGGCCGTATATTCCAGATGATTGACAACCTGAAGACTGTCGCCGAGCATCAAGGGTAAGAAGGTGCGGAGAAATTCATCATGATTGCCTGTAAG
>JANTHE010000102.1 GCA_024762585.1 Sulfuricurvum sp.
GTCGCCAATGCCGAAGACATTCGGATAGCGGCGGTGCTGAAGTGTGTACTTATCGACTTCGAGCCACCCTTTGCCCGAGCCTTTCTGCCAGCCCAGCGGGGAGTTGATTACGGCGTCGGGTGCGCTCATCGGCGGGACGATATGGATGAAATCATACGGCAGGTCGACGCGGTCGACTTTGGTGATCATATCGTACTCTTCAAGGTCCTCGTCGTATTCGCCCTGCACTTCGTACTTATGCTCGAAGGTTGCTAACTTTTTAGCCGAGTCGATGGCCACCAGGTTGTGGTGGAATTTGTTGGTAATGTTGCCATAGCGCGGCTGCACCTCTTTCTCCAGTGTTTCATTAACCTCCGGAACCCCGAAGAGATTGCCGCCGTTGGTGGCGAAGATAAAGTCGGCAGTGAGGCCATCTTTTTTCAAAAAATCGTCGCTGAGATAGAGGATCTTCTGCGGCGCACCGCCGCATTTTATCGGCGTGGCCGGCTGGGTACAGATGACCTTCGGCTTGCCGTTTTTGGCCGCCGCTTTGAGGGTGTTGAACCACTCCCAAGTCATGGAACCGCCATCGGCCGTACCGGCTTCGGGGTTGTTGAGATAGACACTGGTGATGCCGTCTTTGCCGATCATGTCGATACTCAGTCCTTCGATCCACTCGTAGTGGTACTGCAGCCCGGTCGCGACGACCAGGTAGTCGTAGCCGACCGCTTCACCGCCGCGCGTGATGACTTTGTTGTTGTCCGGGTCGAAGGTTGCGACTTCGTCCTTGATCCATCTGACATCGTCGGGGATGAAATCCTTGTTCTCCTTGACGATGTCGTCAAAAGTGTATTCTCCCGCGGCCATAAAGACCTGGCCCGGTTGGTAGAGATGCTTCTCGTTCGGCGCGATCAGGGTGATGTCGGGGTTGGAGAGCGCGCGATGCAGCCGCGCCATTGCCATGATGCCGCCGGCACCGCCGCCGACGATGACAATTTTTCCCTTGGCATCGGACGCTTTGGCCTCGGTAGCGCTGCCGCTGCCGACACCGGCCAGTACGCCTGCGGCAACAGGCGAAATTCCCATCAGTTTTAGCGCCTCGCGGCGCGACAAACCTGCTTCAGACTTGATGTCTGTGTCTTTGTTGATCATTTTTTTCATAAATTCCCCTCCTTCTTTATAGGTGTTAGATCAGAACCGGTAACTGACCGCCAGGCGCAGATCGGTCGCAGTGATGTCGGTTTTTTCCGGTGCTACCCATCCGGCACAGTTGACATTGGGCGTATAGTCATGCTGTACATAGGTATATCGAATCTGTGACGGCAGATATTTGACGCCAAAGAGGTTGAAATTCCAGTAAGCTTCGTAAGCACTCCCGCGTACGGCGATTTTAGAACCGATTGCCGTATCTTCCGCCCAGGTCATTGGCGTCCAGTATTGTGAACCGTAGTTGTATTCAAAACCGATTTTTCCGTCATCCGTGATCATGTCCGGAATGATAACGCCTGCCCAGACAGAGCTGCCGCTTTTGCTGCCGCCGTCTGTTGACCCAAGCAGTTGAAAGCCGTCTTTTGCCTGATAATTGGTGTAGGCGCCTGAGATAAACAGGGTCGTATCGTCGAGAAAATCGCTGATCTCATCACCGATTCCGGATACTTTAAGGCCGAGAGAAAGAAGGTCTGCCGTTCCCGCAGCATCTTTTTTTGTAGACGGGTCATTAAACTTTTGACCTTTGGTATTGAAAATATGGGCCCATTCGTACATGACCTGATACTGTCCGTCATCATAAGCGTTGCCGGGAATAACAAGAAAATCGACGCTTTTGTCATCACTCTCTTTGAGCGCGTAGGGTCCCCATGGTGTGCTTCCGGTCCCATAGACATTTTCCATAGGGCCCTGATGGGCACGTCCATAGACGAATTTGGTGTAAGCACCTTCGATAAAGCGCCCCCAGTCAAGTTTAACCATCATGGCGTTGACTTCCATGTTGGTGATGTGTGCCAGGGGTGATCCGGGTTGCGGTTCGTTCTCTCTATAGTTTGATAGAAAACCGTTGGTGGCTGGTCGGCGTCCGATGGAGACACTGATCGGCTGTGCGCCGATAGCATCCGAATAGACAAAGTAGGCCTCTTTGATCCGCATGACGGTATCGGTGGCTTTGGAGCTGGCTGACCAGTCTTTGAGCGGCGCGTCGTCAACATAAAGATGGCTGCCCCAGGTGGAGTAAATCGCCAGTTTTCCTTTGAAGGTGAGTCCTTTCATGGGTGAGGCTCCCATGGTCAAATAGAGGCGACTGCTGAACAGTGACGGATTGGTGGCATACGTGTCGTTGGTGTTGTCGCGGTAGTCGACGACATCAACGGCATTTCGGAAATCGATACCGAATTTAATGTTATCGTTCGCGCTTTGTGCATTGACCTTGCTCAGTTTCTTATTGGTATAGGTCTGTTTTTTCTCAAGCTTCTCGATTTTTTTGCTCATGGCATCGATTTGCGCCTGCATCGCCGCTTCGTCTGCAAGACAGAGCGTAGAGAGTGATGCAATGGCGGCAATAGACAGAAGTCTCTTTTGCATGAATAGTCCTTTGGAGTAGAAATTTACAGTGAAGATGAGGGCACGTCATGTGCCCTATGTATCAATTTGGCTTAGCAAGAAGGAATATTGCCGCTGTCGCTCGCAAAGTCGTAGACAAAGTCGTAAAGATGGCTTTTGAACTTTTTCTGGAATTTGCCGCTTTCAAAGAAATCTTTGCCGGCCGGGCACGCTTCTTCCATCATCTGTGTCAGTGTGCCGTCTTCTTTGGCACCTTCCCACTCCATCTGGGTGTGTTTTGCCGCAAAATCACCGCCGGTCATACCGCAGACAGATTTGAGCTTTTTTTGGTAGATGCGCTGTCCCTTGGCGGCATCAGCATAAACAGAGGTAGAGAGAAGGCCGAGGCCAAGCAGGGTACCGATAGCGAGTTTTCCGAATGGTGTCATAGTAATCCTTTGACGATGAAATATGTAAAAAGGAATAATACAATCGTCAACATAAAAATAAGCTAAAGTAAATAAAAATATATATGTTGATTATATTTAATGTTTTTACGCCACAAACCTTAAAGATTAAATGTAAATTTATGAAACATGTTAGACAATAAGTTAAGCAGAAATTATCCGAGTGATTATTTTGTGACGCTTTTGTCATAGAATGGTTACGAAAATATGTTTTGCAAGTGAGCAATATTAGGAGGAGAAGCAATGGCAAGATTAGTCGTTCTAGGCGGCGGGGTCGCCGGACATACCACGGCGACGTTCGCGGCGAAGTGGCTTGGCAAAGAGCATGAAGTCGTCGTCGTGACGCCGAACGCGAAATGGAACTGGATTCCGTCGAATATCTGGGTCGGCGTCGGCGAAATGAGTAAAGAAGAGGTGACATTCGACCTGGCACCGGTGTATGAGAAGGCGGGGATTACCTTCAAGCAGGCAAAAGCGGTTTCGATCAACCCCGAAGGCAAAGAGGGGGCGGACAAGCCTTTTGTTACCATTGAGTACACCGGGCAGGGCAAAGCGGGCGAAAGCGAAGAGGTCACGTACGATTACATCGTCAACGCCACAGGTCCCAAGCTGAATTTCGGTGCGACGCCGGGCCTGGGCGAAGGGTCGCAGATCGGTGAAAACACCGTATCGGTCTGTACGGCGGACCATGCGGTCCATGCCAATCAGGAACTGCGTAAGATTTTCGAGAAAGCGGCCAAGGGCGAGAAGCAGAAGATCCTCGTTGGAACGGGGCACGGTATGTGTACCTGCCAGGGGGCGGCGTTCGAATACATCTTCAACATTGAACACGAAGCACGCAAAGCGGGTGTTCGCGACAACCTCGAAATCAAATGGATTTCCAACGAATCATTCCTGGGTGACTTCGGGATGGGCGGCCTGCATATGAAGGTCGGCGGATACGTTGTCAGTTCACGTATCTTTACCGAATCGCTCTTTGCCGAGCGCGGTGTCGAGTACATCACCGGCGCGCATGTCAGCAAGGTCGAAAAGGGCAAGGTCGACTACGAACTGCTGGACGGGTCGACGGGTGAAGAGCCTTTCGATTTCGCTATGCTCATTCCGCCGTTTGCCGGAGTGGGTCTTAAAGCCTACAATAAAGCGGGTGAGGATATTACCGATACGGTCTTCGCGCCCAACGGATTCATGAAAGTCGATGCCGATTATACGCCGAAACCGTATGAAGAGTGGAAAGCCAGCGATTGGCCGCGCAAGTATCAAAACCCGACCTACAGCAATATGTTTGCCGCAGGGATCGCTTTTGCGCCGCCGCATATCATCTCCAAACCGATGAAGTCCGCGAACGGTACACCGATCAACCCGACGCCGCCACGTACGGGTATGCCCTCAGGCATCATCGGCAAAGCGGTCGCGCACTCGGTCTGCGATCTTATCCAGAATGGTGCAAACGCCCATCTGCACGAAGCCTCCATGGCGGAGATGGGTGCAGCGTGTGTCGCTTCTGCGGGTAAAGGCTGGATGGACGGCCAGGCGGCTGCGATGACGGTTTATCCGGTTGTACCGGATTATGAAAAGTATCCCGGTACGGGACGCGATACGGATTACACCTTCGGTGAGATCGGTCTGGCAGGACACTGGATCAAACATATCCTGCACTACCTCTTCATCTACAAAGCCAAGCTCAAGCCGGGCTGGACGCTGATTCCGGAATAAGAAAGGAGAAGACATGAAACAAGAAGAAGTCAATTTCGCACTTAACGACCAGTTTAACCAGTCCATGATCCCGGGCCGTTTCGCCCGTGCGATGCGTACGTGTAAGATCTGGCAGTTCATACGCTTTATGATCCTCAATATCAAGATGATCATCGTCGTCAGAAAAAGCCACTAATACCCGGGCAGCCTGCGGGCTGCCGTAATCTCTCAAAACCTCCTAAAAGATATATTGATGGAACAGCCGCTACTGAAATATCCCGATCCCCGCATCCGTCTTATCTCCGGTAATGTCCGCTTTTTCAATGAGACACTCACGGACATCATCGCAGATATGACCGACACCATGAAAGCAAATGATCTTGAAGCATTGAGCGCCATACAGATCGGCATTCAGTACAACGTTATTGTCCTGAGGGAGAATGGGACTTTCACCCCCTATATTAACGCGCGTTTTATCAAAGAAGAGGGAAAAGCTGCCGCTGTCGAGCGATCGACCTATTACGATTTTACCGCCGAGGTCGAACGCTATACGTCACTGACGGTCGTATACGAAGACGAGACGGGACAGATGCATTCGCGCGATGCCCGTGGCGATCTCGCCCGCACGTTCCAGCATCATCTCGATTACGCTTACGGCAGTACCTTTGTCGATCGTGTCCCGTTGGCGGTCAAAAAACAGATCGATGCTTATTTGGATCAGGGATTGGTCAAAGACAACCGCGTTAAAGGAGAGGAGAGCGAAACCTGCCCGACGGTATTCGTACGCGATTACATCAAGCGTGCCTACCGCTACGGTATGCTGGCCGTTGCTGTGACGTTTACGTTGCCATTGTTCGCCAACGCAGAGTGGGTTGCCTGGGCCGTCACAATTGACAAAATCGCGATTCCGCTTGTTCTTGCGCTGATAATGGCCTATTTTTTCTATGCGGAGTATGAAGCCAAAAAGTACAAACAGTGCACCAGCTGCCAGACGGGCAATATTCTGGGAACGGTGGCGATTGGCTTTGTGCAGTGGCTTGCACTTTCGGCCGTTTTCTATTTCTGGATGCTGCCCTCTTAGAGGTAGTAGTGCGCAGAAGTCAGGCTATGCTATAATCAATTCTGATAATAATCAGGAGTATTAATGCAGCCTGTTCTTCATCTTAGGAACGTTATTGACACCTTTACGGATCATAAGCACGATACGCTGAAAAAGTGGGTATCGTACGCCGTAGCGCTCGATGTCCTGAAGCGGCATGGCATAGAGGCTGCTTTGTTTACGCAGACCTACGGTTCGGGCGTCTACGAGTACTTTGTCAAGGTCATTCGCGGCGAGCGGGCCATTGGGGACTGTCCTGCCATTGCCGAACTGCTCGATTATCTGAAAGATCATGACATCTCCGCGGACGAGCTATTTTTGCTCTGCAGCCATTTCCGCCGCGCCATGGTCGATTCTTCCTACGAGATCGGTGTCAATTCGCAGGAAGTCTACGACGAGATCAGCTACGTGTTCGACTTGAACTTCGCCGGGGTGCTCAAGCGCTACACCGAGACGATCTACCAAAAAGAGCGCGAGATCGAGCGCAACGTCAAGCTGCTCGAAGAGTACCGCCGCGCCATCGACGAGAGCGCCATCGTCGCCAAAACGGATGCGCAGGGGATGCTGACCTACGCAAACGAAAAGCT
>JANTHE010000103.1 GCA_024762585.1 Sulfuricurvum sp.
TCCCCTCGCTGCTCTGGAGTGCTCCAAGGTCGCCGCTGGATATGGCATGGTTGTTTAAAACACTGTATCAAGACGAGGAGTAGCAATGGCAAAATTTATTCTTTTGGACACTGAGACGACAGGGGCGGGTGAACAGGACAGGATTATACAGATCGGCTTTATGGTGCTTGAAGCAGGCAAAAAGGTTGAAGTGTTTAACGAGTACTGCAGTTCGGAGGTGCCGATTGCCTATGCAGCGATGGAGGTGCACCATATCACGCCGGAGATGATCGATTCGAAACCCCAGTGCACTGAAACTACAGCCTACCAAAACCTGCTCCGGCTCAACAGGAGTGAAAACTATCTGGTGATTCATAACGCGCCGTTTGACCTGGGAATGCTTGAAAAAGAGGGCTTTACAAATGCCATGCAGCTTATAGATACGCTCAGATGCGCACGCCATGTGTTTGACGATGAAGAGGCACACCGTCTGCAGTATTTCCGCTACAAAATGGGACTCTATAAAGAAGAGCCGGATGAAGCACAAAAACTTGGTATTGAAATCAAAGCACATGATGCCATTGGGGATGTTTTGACACTGAAACTGTTTCTCAGCCGCTTGCGAAAACGGGTTCAGGAGCGATTCCCGGACGTCAATCCGGTGGAAAAAATGGTTGCTTTGACACAGGAACCGGTTTTTTACAAGGGGCCGATGCGCTTTGGAAAATACAAAGGCAAAACCTTGTTTGAAATCGCGGCTGAGGATCGCGGCTATCTGCAGTGGATGGTCGAAAAAATGGAAAATCTTGACGATGATATGCGCTATTCAGTCAAGCGGGTGTTGTCGAGTCAGTAGTGCAGTTTTGAAAGTCCAGGGCGGTATTGTGGCCCTGAAGAAGCCATTAGACAATCAGTTGCGCAATTTTTGCACTGAGTTCTTTTTCACGTACCGGCTTCATCAAAAATCCGTTGGCACCGGCTTCCAGGGCTTCGGATTTTTTTGTTTCATCTGTTGTCAGGATGATCACCGGCGGCTGATTCAGGCTTTCATCTGCTCGTAGCACTTTAAGCATCTCTACCCCACCCATTACCGGCATGATGATATCAAGCAAAACGATATCGAAATCGTCGCTTTTCTTAAGTTCTCCAATCGCATCAGCACCATTTTTTGCTTCGACTACCTCACGAACGTTTCCACTCTTCATCAACATTGATTTTAGCAGTTTCAAATTGATGAGGTCGTCATCAACAGCTAGGACTCTCAGATTTTTTACAGGCATTCAAATTTCCTCTATCTTATAAATATTTTTCAAAAACCAGTCGCAACAGGTCTTTGTTGATGACATTTTTAATCGTGTCATCAACAAGTTCTTTTGTCGCGTCATCAGCTTCTGCTCCCGGATCGACCATCATAACAGTTGCAGTTTTTAGCGTTTTGGATTCAATGACATCATGTATTTTGGGGATATCAATATTTTTCATCTCCTGATCGAAGAGAATGATTTTATATGCTTTATCCTGAAGTGAATTAATAACATTATCACCACCCGTTACCATTTCATACGAATATCCCAGATCGTTGAGAATTTGACTGAACAGTTTGTTTTCCAATACACTTTTTTTAGCCAGCAGAATGTCTTTGTCGTAAGCAATATTGTCATTGTCGGACGGAGATGCTGCCGGTGCTGTTGCGTCAGCCGTTTCATTAGATTGATCTGCTGCTGATATTTCAACACTCTGTGTTTTGTCAAGTGGCTCTTTTGATTTGGTATCTACCATTTTGTCACCTACAAAATGACTCAGCAGGTTCAAAATATCGCTGCGAACCAGAGGTTTGGTAGTATACTCATCCATCCCGACAGCCATAAAGCGTTCCCGGTCACCTTTGAGTGCATTTGCCGTCAGGGCAATAATGGGCACATGCGATAAATGTTCATCCTCTTCGAAATCCAGAATCTCCATGGTAGCTTCCATACCGTCGAGTACCGGCATCTGAATGTCCATGAATATGATATCAAAATTGCCATTTTTTCTCTTTTCGAATGCTTCGAGACCATTGCTCGCCAATGTTACATCCAAACCAAGATCTTCCAGGGTGCGACGAATCAGTTTCTGATTGATGACGTTGTCTTCCGCAACCAGCGCTTTTGCCGCGAATTTTGCATCTTTGCTGATCTTTTTTCTTTTCTTCTGCGTTTTTTTGGCGGCAAATTCTTCGGCATCGAATGAATCAAGCACGCTTTGAAGTTTTGTGGCATTGATCGGTTCGTATAAGACTTTGAAAATATCCAGTCCCAGCGTCTCGATTTTCTTCATATAGTATGATTTCGTTATCAGCACTGTTGCTTCAGGCATGGCAGACAAGGACTTAAGCATCTCTTCATCTGAGTAGTCAAAATCAATAAACATAATGTCATATGCAGCTTGATTTTGAAGAGTTTCGAGTTCAGATTGATCTTTGAAGGTGGCGACTTTTACTCCAAAAAAGTCCAGGTATTCCCTGAGATATTCTGTCTGGGATTTCTGACGCGCTTCATCCAGCATAACCAGAGCATTGACGGATGAGAATGTTCCCTGAATGGATTCGTTGAGTGTTTCTATTTCTTCAAGTTCAAGTGTGAAGAAAAATGATGTCCCCTGTCCGGGTTCACTCTCAAGGTCAAGCTTTCCGCCCATTAATTCTATGAATCTGCTGGAGATCGTCAGGCCCAGGCCGGTCCCTCCGTATTTTCGGGTAATCGAAGTGTCAGCTTGTCCAAAAGCATCGAAAATTCGGGCTTTTTGCTCTGCAGTCACACCGATTCCGCTGTCTTTTACTTCAAATCTGATACGTGCGCGGTTGGGGGTGTCGCATGCGACCCGTCGAATATTGACATCGATCGCACCACCGCTGTTTGTAAATTTGACAGCGTTGGACAACAAGTTGATGACGACCTCTTTAATTTTGGTCGGATCGCCTTTTAATGGTCGCTCAAGACTTGGATCGATAAAACAACCCAGGTCGATATGCTTTTCCGAAGCGCGTACCGCATATACTTCAACGGCACTTTCGAACTCTTCTATCGGGTTGAAAGCAATCTCTTCTATTTCCAGTTTGTTGCTCTCGATTTTAGAAAGGTCGAGAATGTTGTTGATGATTTCAAGAAGGTTCTCAGAGCTTTTTTCGATGATATCAATAAACTCGCGCTGCTCTTCTTGTAAATCGGTGTCCTTCAGCAGTTCGGTGAATCCGACAATACCATTGAGCGGTGTACGAATCTCGTGGGACATATTGGCGAGGAACATTGATTTTGCTTCACTTGCCTCTTGCGCATTCTCTTTCTCTTCTTTGGTCTGTTCGATAATATGTTCAAGGAGTGCGTAGGCCTGTGCGGTCCCCTCCGACGTATCCAGATTGATATCACTTTTTTCGGATTCCAGTCCTTCTGCGGCGCGCTGTAGAACTGATTCGAGGTTCTTGATATTTCGAGCGATATCATTTGAAAGCAGGTAACCAAGAAGGGCGATGATGATGGCAATAATCCAGATCACGATGGCAGCGATCAATATCTGTATTGCATTGTTTTGCACTACGGCGGCCCGTTTATCCATATCTGCAATCAGCAAACTCCCCGCCTCGCTCAAGAGGTTCGTCTTTTCTGATAGCATTGCGAACCAGACCCCTGATTGTGTTGAGTAAAGCCCGTCACTGATTGCCTGAATGATTTCAGCCCGTTCGGCGGTAATGTCTTCAAATAACTCTACATTATCTTCATCGTTGAAAATCTCATCAAGCTTTTGCTTGAGTTCGGACTGCACGACTGCATCGTAGCTGATCGCATCCGCCCTTCCTATCAGTCCCAGCCAGCGGTTGAGCTCCTCCGCTTCCAACGGAGCGGACCGAGCAAGAATATAAGCAATAAAATCACGCTCTGAAGCAGTGAAATAAGCCGCATTGATCAGATTGAAATATGCCGAAGCATCTGCGGAGAGTATCTGGTCACTGGTTGCCTGTTTGAGGGATGAGAGCAGTGTGAGCAGCCGCTGCATCATAGGGGAATAGATTTCAGTATAGATTTGTTCGAAAGATACAGAACCGGTATCGATCGCGATACGGTTTCGTTCAATTTCACTGAAATCCTTCTGCAGGGTAGCAGCAAGTTGGGAAGGGAGGTTCTGTTTCAACTGTGCTATCTGCTGATCAACTATTTCTCTTTGGGCATTCAGCGATCTTTTGGTCGATTCGGAATGGTTTCCAAGGTACATAACTGTCATCCCGCGTTCGCGAGAGATGTTGGTGAGAAGTTCATTGAGATACTTGTTCTCTGCCAGCTTGGTTTGAAGCGTTTTTGCCGATTGGAAATCCATGTATGATGTATATACATAGAAACTGGCAAGACTGAGAAGAAGTAAAATAGGAAAGAGACTGATTAATCGGAGTCTGCTTTTAAGTCCTAAATTCATTCGGGCATCCTTTCAAGAGTAATTAGAGCTGTTCCAGCAAAGTATATAATCGATTTGCCTCTTCTGTGCCGGTTTCAACAGAGGTAAATGCAAGCAGCCTTTGGAGCGAATCCGATATCTGTTTGATGCGCAGATTATCGGAAAGACCCTTGAATTCGAACGCGATCGATTGAACCTGCCTGCTGTCTCCGGATTGGATAGCTGTCAACAGTGCCTCTTTATCGCCTAAAGCGCTTTGTTTGAATTCGTGAGCGAGTTCAGTAACAAACTCTGCTTTCAAATCCAGCTCCAAAGCTGCCTTTTGTGGATCATATTCCAATTGCTCCTCAGGAGCACTTTTTGTAAGTTCGGCAGCGGTTTCAGGCTCAAGGTTTTCAACGGCTGAAAGTGCCTCTTGCGGGGATGTGTTCATTTCCACTGCGTCAGGCGATGGCTGTTCTGTCAAGTCTTCTGCGGGGAATTCAGCAGCAGTGGTTTCTTCGGAAGGGATTGGCAGCTCTTCAAGAATCTCTTCTTCGAGTGTAACGCTTTTAGACGGTTCTTCGAGCGTAAATCCCAGATCGTAAATATCATCATCCTCCGCAAAAGGTGCCGGCTGATTTTCTTCACTCTGGACCGGCGTTTCAATCTCCGGAAGTTCCGGTGCCTCTTTCCCTTCCATCCTGGCGATAATCCGATAAAACTGCTTTAGGTTCGCTTCGATTTCAATTTGATCATGAGAGGTGTTGACATTGCTTAAAACCTCGAATGCATCTTCAACTCTGAGATTCGCTGCGACGCCTTTGAGTTTATGCGACAGCAGGTGGACTTCATCAAAATCTTCTTTAAGCGCTGCGTCGAACAAAGGAGATTTGAACTCGTGTGCCTGCTGAATAAAGTCACCGATAAATTCTGAAATCAGTTCGACAGGCAGCCCCAGCTCATCTGCTGCTATATGGGGGTCATACGTATAAGAGTCCCCCGTTTTCAGATTGTCAATATACGCTTTTTCTTCCGCGTTGATGTAATCGCCAAGCATTGGCTTTGTTTTGGCGGCTTCTGGCTGAGAAGGCTCTTCGATTTCAAGAGGAATGTTGAGTGAACCGTCAGGATTTACATCAGGGATCGATATATCCGGAAGGTCGGGAATATCAAACAGATCCGGTTCTTCCAGTATGGTCTGTTCTGTACTTTCCAGCGAAGGTGTAGGCAATTCCATATTGGATAAATCGGCCTCCTCGACAATTGGAACAGGTTCAGTTTCGAAGTTGCTCTCTTGTACCGTTTCATCATTAAGGGAGCGCAGGTGTTTAAAAGTGACGGCAAAGCCTTCTTGCTCCGGAGCATCTGAGAGAAAAAAGGGTGCTATGCTGAGCAGGCAGGAAAAATGTTTGGAGCCATTTGCTATGATCGCTTTCGTCTCTTCAGCATCCGCATGCCGTACAAAATCAATCCAGGAAAAGTTTTGAAATTTGTGGACATAGCCTGGTTTTTTTACAAAAAGGTCTGCCACGTCTGAATGCTCTTTCAAAAATGCAGTCATTGAGCTGTATCCTATCTGTCTAAGGGTCTCCTCGTCAACACCGATCATCTGCTTGTCATGGTTGTAAATCAGCACTCAAACTCCTTTGCTTTTATGATGCTTCGCTTCGCAGTCGCGAATACTCTTTTTGGGCTTCATCGATGGCAACCTGACTGGCAGGTTTTCGCGTGGCAGCGTAACCTTTAATAATTCCATGTTCATCTGTTACAGGGGTGATGGTCGTGTCTACCCAGTAATAGCGGCCGTCTTTTCTCAAGTTTTTAAGAATGCCGTTCCAGATTCTGCCTTGTTTTATGGTCGTCCACATATTTTCAAAAATTGAAATTGGCACATCAGGATGTCGAATGATGTTGTGCGGTTGCCCAAGAAGTTCACTTTTTTCATAACCTGAAA
>JANTHE010000104.1 GCA_024762585.1 Sulfuricurvum sp.
AAAATGAGCCTGAGCAAGGTAATAGAGCATCTGCTTCAGGAGTGGTTGGCAAAAGAGAAACGCAAACCGCTGGAAAACGAGAACCAAGAAAAACTGTTTTAATGTCTTGATATCAGGGATCGTAATGAAATGATTAATAGAGACAATGCAAAAAACAGATAATATCCATGTGCAATCGGTAGCGAAACGGTACTGTCATGATTGTCAGAAACGCTCGAAACGAGACTGCTTGAACTGCTTGAACTCTCTGTGCTTCTGTTAATCAATGACGGATTTAACAGTACAGCTATCTCAGACAGAATGATTGAACTGCTGCTTGATCTGGTAAATGTTCTGGATGCCGAAGTGCTGACAGTATCAATCAAAAAGCCGTTGATGATGATTTGATTGTTTAGAAATAACGATGCGGCATCACCATTTGGAAACAGCGCCAGCACCGTGCCATGCGCGTACTTCAGTCCCATGGAGAAAACATAATATCCTGGGTTTTGAAGGGTTTGCGTGGATGCATTGACCAAAGATGCAAATGGCGCATTGGTAAAAAGCAGCTGCGCGGCATTTGTATTGCCAGTGTAAGCAAAATCAAATAGGGATTGCCATGATGAATCTCTCTGCGCATCGGAAAATATCACTTTTCCGCCTCCACGGACATAAGAGATAAAATTTGGTAACTGATCACTGACAATTTTACTGTCTTGAATCGATAGTATGGCTATATCTATTTGGTTTTCGGAGGAAAAAAGGCTGTCAAATGCTTCTGGTGTCGCGGCCTCTTGGAGAGTGTGCACACTGCTTAGACTCTTTTTAAGCTGTTTAACCGAAGCTATATTGATACTATAATCATTTAAAAAAGCGATTTTTGATGCATTAAGCGATAAAGAATACAGAAAGATAATTAATAATATAAATTTATTCATTCAAACCGGACTGTGCTATATTTTTTAATGTTTAGTATAACAAATTAAAGCTTTTGGAGCGCTATTTACCGATAATGGCGCTTAAAGCGCTTTGATTGCGAACCTGTTGTATTTTTGAAGGATTCAAGACGTTCGATTCGCTGTTCAGTCGTTGGATGTGTTCGAAATAGATTGCCAAATGACATTTTCTTCCCGCTCAATGGAGATACGATAAACAAATGTGCATTTTCCGGAGTCGCTCCGTGAACAAAACCTTGCCTGTTGTATGTCTCTAGTTTTTTCAATGCACTCTGAAGCCATTCGGGATGACCGGTAATTTCCGCCGAACCGGCATCGGCCATAAATTCACGGGAACGGCTGATGGTCATCTGGATAACCGAAGCAGCGATCGGCAGCATAATGGAAAGTACGATCATCACGATCGGGTTCCGGTCCCTGTTGTTACCGAACATGGCGCCGAATTGCATAAAATTGGCAATCATCGCAATGGCGCCGGCAATCGTCGCGGCAACGGTGGCGATGAGCATATCGCGGTGGCGCACATGCGAAAGCTCGTGTGCCATGACGGCTTCGACCTCCTGATTGTTCAAGAGCGACAGGAGCCCTTCGGTGATGGCGACAGCCGCATGTTCGGGGTTTCGCCCTGTCGCAAATGCATTCGGAGTCGGATCATGGATGATATACATGGCGGGCTCGGGAAGCGCCGCCTTGCGCGCCAGGCCGGAAATAATGCGATGCAGCCGCGGGTTCTGCTCCGGCGTGATCGGTTCGGCGTGGTAATGACGCAGAATCATCTTGTCTGAATAAAAGTAGGCGTAAAAGTTCATCCCTCCCGCAAACAGCAGGCCCAGAAGCGCCCCGCCCGCTCCGCCGAAATAGCCGCCGAGCATCACAAAAACGACGCTGAGCAGTGTGAGCAAAAAAATAGTCTTAATCTGTTCCATTGGCATTTTCCAGCAGTTCAAGCATTTTTTTACGGTGCGTTTTTCTGGCATACGCTGCGCAATCAAGCCCCAGGCGGTCAGTCGCCGCGGGATCGGCACCGTGCTGAAGCAGCAGCTCGACGATGCCGATCCGGTTGTAGCATATAGCTGCCATCAGCGGCGTGAAACCGCTTGTTCTTTTGGTGGCATTTGTATCGATACCCTTTTCAATGATCCTTTTGACCATCCCAATATTGTTATAGGTAATGGCAGCTTCGAATACACTGACGCCTTCATGGTCGACAGCAAAGAGATCGGCCCCGTTTTGCACCAGCAGGTCCAGCAGTTCGTCACTGCAGCGCTGATGAAGCGCCTGCATCAACAGCGATTCACCCTGCTCATTGGTCTCGTTGACATCGGCACCGCTTTTGATATGTTTTTTTGCACCGAGGTAGTCGTCGGAATTCAATAGTGTCGTCCAGTTTGCCAATTGCGATCCTTTGGCGAAAGTATAACATCGCAACTTGTATGATCGGTATCGATTTTTTGGACAATAAAGGATTTAAGCCAAGATTTGAAATAGAACAGATTGAAATCGTTGCGATGCTTGCGGTCAGGCGGATTCGGGAAAATTTGAGGCGCACCTGTAGGGTGCGTCGATGATTTTACCGGAAGCGTATGGCTGCAATGATCGTGACGAGATCTTCTGCTTCTATTCCGAATCTTGGCTTTAAGCCAGCCGCTATGTTAGAATTGCGCAAAAAGTACCACCAAGGAAAAGCATGGAAATGATTGAAACCGCAGACGCATTCAAAGCGAAAGTGTCGGAGATTCAAAATAGTGATATCTACAAGGAGCCCGTCGCCTTTGGCATCTGCCGCATCGACTTTGGCCAGTTGAACACGGACAAAGCGCTGCAGGCGACCTACCCCGTTGTGAACTGGAAAGAGAACTTCGGAAGCGCCGCCATCTTTCTGGCGGCACTGGAAGCAAGTGGCTGCCGTGTTGACACGAGCGGGGACGAAGCCGTTTGCAATGTCACTCTCCCCTTTCTCGAGGACTGCCTCAACGCTTTTACACCATACGCCGACGAAGCGTATGGCGATGCGCATAAGAATATTCAGGTCATCTCCACTTTGTATAACCAGATCAAAGAGTACGGTATGCGCGAGGGCGAGTTCCGTGTCGTATTTGCTTTCAACGACGCGCCGTGCCAGAGCGTCGAAGCGACGTACCTGAAACTCTACGCCATGTCGCTGGGCAAAGTCGCGCTGCGCAGCATCAACCTAAACGGTGCTTTCGGGGCCCTGCCGAATGTCGCCTGGTCCGACGGTCGCCCGATCGAGCTGGATTGGTTACGCGAAAACGAAATTGAACTCAAATTTGCCGGTGAATATCCGCATATCGATTTTGTCGACAAGTTCCCGCGCTTCTTGCAGCATATCATCCCGGCAGACAATACCCGCATCCTCGATACCGCCAAGGTCCGCTTCGGGGCGCAGCTGCATCCGGGCACCACGGTCATGCCGGGTGCGAGCTACATCAACTTTAATGCCGGTACGACCGGCGTGAGTATGGTCGAAGGACGTATATCGAGCTCCGCAATCGTCGGAGACGGTTCGGATGTCGGCGGCGGCGCCTCCATTCTCGGTGTACTCAGCGGTACCGACGGCAACCCTATCTCCGTGGGCAAGAACTGCCTGCTGGGCGCGAACTCGGTCTGCGGCATCCCGCTGGGCGATGCCTGCATCATCGATGCGGGCATCTCGGTACTCGAAGGGACAAAGTTCATCATCGAGCCCGAAGAGCTTGAAAAGATCAAAGCGGCCAACCCCGGCGCAGAGCTCGAAGGCGACTGGTTCAAAGGCAAAGATCTGGCCGGACTGAACGGCATCCATTTCCGCCAGGACTCCTTTACCGGCGAGATGATCGCGCTGCGTTCACGCCGCGAGGTTAAACTCAACGCCGACCTGCATTAACCCCAGTACCGCCGGTGCGCGGTACTCTACCTCTCTTCAAGAATAAAATTCATACTCTCCAGTTTATGCAGCAAAGAGTGCTCCGGTGTATAACCTTCGAGCTCTTTTCCAAATCGTAATGAAGATATGACGGTTTTTCCCACAATATGCCGTCCCATCGTTGCGTTGTTTTGAACGGTCTTGATGCCCCAAATGGTATGTAAAACCGCCGGTTCACCGTTATAATGGCCCAGATAAAGAACGATATGCCCCTTGAGATAAAGCAGCGTTTCAAACGGTTTTCCCTCACGTGCAATCAATGCAAGCTTGGCCTCGTCATCCATGCCCTTGAGCGAGACGACCCGTCCGACCTGTGACTGCTGATAGGAGTTGCGCGGCAGCCAGATGCCAAACGGTGCAAAAATGTCGCGGATAGTCGAAGAGCAGTCTCGTTCTCTGAATAGGCCGCCCCAACCGTATTTTGTCTGCAGCATCGGCGCGATGACGCGCTGCAGATTCGCGCGATCAAAACGCATCGGTACGGCGGCAGCGGCATCTTTTGCTATCGGAATGTGAATAATCCTTGTTTTGCGCACCCCCTTTGCGATGGCGGCATCAACTAGGTAGCCATCTGGGCGCGTCTCTTCAAGCGGCAGCAGCATACCCGTGTCTGAGCCGAACAGGTAGTCCTGCCTGGAGGTATGCACCACGTTTTTGTCGCCGAGCAGTGCCAGAAGAGGTCGGGACCGCCACCGTTTTTGCTGCGCCGCATTCACCCTCGCAATACTGTCAGACGGCACCCAGCCTGTGGCATAAGAGGTCAGTACGTAAGCCCATGCCCCGCTTTTGGAGTAGTGCGACAGGTATAGCGGTTCGTTGGCGAATACGGCGCTATTTTGCAGATAATCAAAAGGAAACCCCTCTCCGGCGGCGCAGGGGGTGTGAAAAAGCGGTTTGCGTGTCGGAAAATTGCGAAGATCGAGGCGTTTGAGGGCAATGGCGCGTGCAGCGACGCTGTTGTAGCCGTTCCAGGCCGCCTCGCGCATCATGGCATAAAACCAAGACTGCGCCAACGGTCTCAGGTTTTCGCCATAGGCGTCTTCGGGGGTATAGACCTCGAAGGGCCATTTCACTTTTGTGAGCGGTTCGGGATGGTAGTCTTCATCCCAGACACTATAAAAATGTGATGCATACCCCCGCTGTACCGGCAAAACGGCTTTGCGCGCTTTTGCATTGGCAAGATAAGGTCCGATTTCCTGGGGGAACAATGAAAGGTCTTCCGGTTCGTCCCTGTTGCAGTCTTTGATTGTTGCGGATGGGGGTGCAAGTGTGCCTATGCTGCAGCCGGAGAAACAACACAAAAGTGCTGTACCGAGCGCCAAAAAGAGGGTGTGTCGGCGAAAAGGGAAAGGCATGGCAACTCCGTACAGCGGTTAATCGACCTGACCAAAGCGTCCGACAACGCGCCCGATGATGGTAATGGCATCGGGCACAGCGGTCTGGACCGGGTACTCCCTGTTGTCAGAAATAATATCGATTTTACCATCAATTCGCTTGTGCAGGCGTTTAATGAAGAGCCCGCCTTCGGTATTGATGGTAAAGATGCCGCCGCGGCCAATATCGTTTTTGCTGCGGTTGACAAAGACGACATCGCCGTAGCTGAACGTCGGCTCCATCGAATCGCCGCTGACGTTGATGGCCTCGATATGGCGCAGCTCCTGCTCGCCTCCGAGTGTCTGTACAAAGGTCTCGCTGAGCATCATCGGCTCCGAGCCCTCGTCAAACACATCGGCCCCGCCGCCGGCCGAGGCGCTGATCTCACTGAAATAACGCACCATATAAAAACGGTTTGTCGGCTCGATCAGGCTCTCGGGCGACTGTCCGAACAGCAGCCAGTTAATGGCGATCGAGCGCTTGGCGCAAAAGTTCAACAGCTCTTCATACGGGATTTTGTTCCGTTTTTTAAGCGTGGCGAAATTCATCTGGGAGATGCCCAGCATCGAGGCCACATCTTTGTCGAACACTTTTTTCCCCGGCAGTTCGCCGGACACGATATCTTTGATCTCTTCGACGATCTCCGTAAAATCTTTCATCTTTTTCCTCCTGGACACATACCGTTTATGCAACACAATAGTATAAGTATTGAAAAGTGTATCTAATTAATATGTCAATTTGCAATATTTTTTTAGTGAAATGTCAAACAGACCTAAAATGGTGACAGAAAATCAAAATGACGCCTCTAAAAAAAGGATTTCATATGGCAAAGATGATCAAAAAAGCGGAAACCTGGTTTGAACGGTTTGAAAACTCGTTGGAAAGACTGGCAGACAAGCTGCTTTAGCCTTTAGAGATGCCCTTTATTTCTCCGGGTGTTTCGATTCGGACTCGTCCGAATCGCTGCTCGCCTTTTCTTCTTTTTTTCGCTCCGCTTCCCGCTCCTCGAACTTTTGTCGGTGATACCCTCCGAAGATGAAAAACATGAAAAGCACAAAGAGG
>JANTHE010000105.1 GCA_024762585.1 Sulfuricurvum sp.
CGGTTGAAATCATCTAGCACATTGAACAGTCGGATTCTGTGCCCGTCGCCAAGCTGATCGTGCATGAAATCCATCGAGCAGACTTCGTTCGGAGCATCCGATACACTCAGCGGTTCTAGCAAAACCCTATTTATGTTTTGCTTCTGGCCATGTGCATGGGCCTCAGAGGATTCATTGTCAATCGTATTTTGGATACTCGAGAGCTTAAATTATTTTCTGTTATTTACAATATTGATATATAATAAGAATAGAAGGTATATCGAAAATTTTTTATGATATCGCTTCGAGAAAAAAAATTATTAAGGAGAATATTATGAAAATAGCCTATATAAGTATAAGTGTAGTTCTATCACTATTCCTTTATGGATGCGGAAATAGTAATAGTAGTGAAGTTGATAGATCATTGCGAACATTGATAAATGATCATAATTTGACAGGGGATCCTTCTACTGGACGCGTTATTCCATCTGTTGATGATCCCAAGGTTGAGTTGGGGAAAAAGCTTTTTTTTACCAAGTCATTAGGGGGAAATCTTGACGCTGCATGTGTTACCTGTCATCATCCGAATCTCGGAGGGGGGGATAATCTTGTTTTGCCAATCGGAACAGAAGCAGTAGAACCCGATCTATTAGGGCCTGGCCGTCAGCATAAACCTAGCGGTACTGATTATGATGCAGGTCCAACGGTGCCACGCAATGCTCCTTCAACCTATAATGTAGTACTTTTTGATGCGGTTATGTTTTGGGATGGACGTGTTGAAAGTGTGACACATGAAGCAGGAAAAAATGGCAGTGGCGGTGGCATTATGACACCGGATTCCAATCGGACGGCCGATCCGAAAGCCGGAGCAAACTTACCGGTGGCCCAAGCGCGCTTTCCAGAAACATCTCCACAAGAGATGCGAGGGTTTACGTTTGAAGCAGGAAACAGCAATGAAGCGGTACGTCAGCATCTTGCTGCTCGTATGGCGGGCACTGTTGATGTGGGTTCTTTGCCAAAATATGAGTGGCTTCCAGAGTTTCAAAAAGGATATCAGACTACAGAAACCAATGTAAGCAAATTGATCACACCGGAAAATATTGTTGATGCAATTGGGGAATATGAGCGTTCGCAGCTTTTTATCAATAATCCGTGGAAAGCTTATGTAGAAGGTGATACCAACGCTATCTCGGAAGAGGCAAAAAAAGGGGCAAAGCTCTTTTTTACTTCATATGAGAATGGTGGAGCCAATTGTGTGTTATGCCACAGCGGTGATGTTTTTACCGACGAGGGTTTTCATGTATTGGGTGTACCTCAGATAGGACGGGGTAAGGGAGACGGACCGAACGGTGATGATGATTTTGGTCGATATCGTGTTACACATGATCCGGAAGATATGTATCGGTTCAGAACACCTACACTTTTAAATGTTGAGGTTACTGGACCATGGGGACACTCTGGTGCATATACAACATTAGAAGGGATGGTAAGGCATATGTCTGATCCATTGAATGAAGCCATCGGCTATGATGAAAGCCAGCTAAAAGGTGAATTGCCATCGACGCAGCTCATTCATAGAGATGAAAATACTTACAATGCGCTGCTCCAACTGGCCAAAAATCGTCAAAATGGTCTCAGTGAACATCAGGATACCCACTTGACGGATGAAGAGGTCGATCAGATTGTTGCTTTTTTAAAGACATTGACGGATCCTTGTATAAAAGATGAAAGTTGTATCGGTCAGTGGAATATTGAGGGGAATGTGTCAGATTCGGAAGATCCGGACGGATTACTGCTTCGTGCAGTTGATCAAACAGGCTCCTATCTCTAATTAATTCAGATCATCTGTTCCTGTTTAAAGGGATAGATGATAATCAAAAAAAATTATTGTTGATTCTTGCAATTCAGCTTGGAATATTGGTTACTGGTTATATTTCTTTACTTTATATATAGATATAATAAAAAATGATGAATGTATACTTAGTTATGAGAGCTTGTTTATGGCTTTTACCAATGACGGTATTGATCCGGAAGCACTTGTCTGTGATTGCGGGATGTTTATCAGAAATGATGCGGTTGCACATCTACCCGCACTGATCTGTATCGCAATAGTGCTTGCTGCACTTGTGTTTTAAGTGAGTGTAATTCGTTCTGCTGTCTTTATGCTCTGTATTCAGTGACGATAATGTTTCATAGCCTACGGGCTCAACCTGCTTTTTGTGAAGTTGCTATTGCTCAGCATCTTCGATTTGGTGCTTGCGCAATACGATAAAAACCGGATTGTTAAATATTCCATCATCAAGGGTTTGATATACTTTTCAAGTTTCAAAAACTGGAATTATTACATAGTGTTTTCAGTAATGAGCGGTACGAAAATGTTTCTAGTTTTCGGATTTATTAGCTTCTACAATCTATATGACGGTCGTGCGAAAGTTTAGTATAGTATTATTAAGGATGAATATGAGTATTTATAGAGAGTATGATATCCGCGGAATAGTTCCGAGTGAACTGAATGAAGAGACAGTGACAAAGATAGGGTATTGTCTGGCCGGTCAAGTTGACGGCGAGTATGTCGCAGTAGGATATGATGCCAGGACGCACTCTCCCGAGCTGTTCGGTTATCTGGCTGCCGGACTCAATGCTGGAGGAAAAACGGTGTTGTTCATGGGACTGGTACCGACTCCGGTCAATTACTTTGCCAATTATCAGACGTTCGACGGGAAAGATGCTTCTGCCTCTGTGATGATCACCGGTTCGCACAATCCGAGCGAGTATAACGGCTTTAAGATCACGGTAGGAAAGCGCCCGTTTTTTGGTGAGCAGATCTATGCCCTTGGGCGCGAGATTTCTCAGACAGCAATGCCCGATAACGTTCCGGAGAAGATTATCCCCATCGATGTTCGAGCGCGCTATATCGATTATATGGCCGAACAGTTCGCCCATCTGAAAGGACTGCGAAAAAAAATCGTCTATGACTGCGGCAATGGTGCGGCAGGTGTGGTGGTCCCGGAGATTTTCAAACGTCTGGAGCTGGATACGCAGGGGCTGTATGTCGAGCCTGATGGCACCTTCCCCAACCACCATCCGGACCCGTCTATAGAAGCGAACCTTGCTGATGTCAAGGCGGCACTTGAATCGGATGGCGATATCGCTTTTGCCTACGACGGGGATGCGGACCGTATTGCAGTTCTGACGCACAGATACAATATTAAAGGTGATCAGATGGCGCTGCTCTTTTCGCTTGGGATGGAAAAGCCGACCGTCATTGGTGAAGTCAAATGCTCGCAGGTGATGTATGACGAGTTGGAAAAACGAGGTGCCAACGCGGTCATGTATAAAACGGGGCATTCGAATCTAAAGGTTAAGATGAAAGAACTCTCGGCAGACTTGGCTTGTGAAGTGAGCGGTCACATCTTTTTTGCCGACCGTTACTTCGGTTATGACGACGCTATCTATGCCACGCTGCGTATTTTAGAACTTGTATACAAGGGTATTGATCTGGATGCGGAGCTCGATGCGCTGCCGGTAACATTTTCGACCGAAGAGATCAAGGTCAAGACTACAGAACAGGAGAAGTTTTTGATTATCGATAGGATCAAGGAGCTGTTAAAAAATCCTCCGGCAGACTTTCCAAAGATTCTGAGCGTCATTGATGTCGATGGTGTCCGCATTAATTTCGAGCATGGCTGGGGATTGGTGCGCGCCAGCAATACCACACCGGTACTGGTCACACGGTTTGAGTCTACAGACAAAGCGCTGGCAAAAATGTACGAAACGAAGATCAATGACTTAATAATCAAAGCAAAAAAAGAGGTAACGGCATGACCAACATTATACTCTGCGGTGGCAGCGGGACGCGACTGTGGCCACTGAGTCGGAAACTGATGCCTAAACAGTTCGTGCAGCTGTTTGGCGGCGAATCTTTGTTTCAGAAGACAGCGACACGTAATGCAGTGGTCTGCGATGCACACTACATTGTTTCCAATGCTGATCAGTATTTTCTGGCGATGGACCAGCTTGAAGAGCTGGGAATGGGCAACAACCGCTATCTGCTTGAACCGGTCGGGCGCAATACTGCGCCAGCAATCGCTTTGGCCTGTATGACTCTGAGCCCAGATGAGATTGTGCTCGTGACGCCATCGGACCATCTCATCAAGAATGAAACGGAGTATAAGAGAGTATTGGAGCGAGCGCAGGCGCTTGCATCTGAAGGCAGCCTGGTCACATTTGGCATTGCGCCAAAATATGCTGAAACCGGATTCGGGTATATTGAGGCTGAAGGCGAAACGGTCAAAGCGTTTCACGAGAAGCCCGATCTGCAGAAGGCGTCGCACTACCTCGAGGCAGGGAACTACTACTGGAACAGCGGCATGTTCTGCTTCAAAGCCGGGATTTTTCTGGAGGAGCTGAAAAAACTGGCCCCACTGATATTCAAAAGCGCTAAAGCCGCTGCCGATCACGCGGTGTCAATTGCTGAAAATCAGTTACGCATCGGACACGACGAAATGGTGGCGATTCCCGAGGACAGCATCGATTATGCCGTGATGGAGAAAAGCGGCAGGGTCAAAGTGGTACCGGCGGATATCGACTGGAGCGATGTCGGCAGTTTCGACAGTTTGTATGAAGAGCTGGAGCATGATGAAAACGGCAATGCGGCACTGGCATTGGATTCAAATGGTTTCGAAGCGATTAACATCAATGCCGGCAGCAACCTGATTATTAGTGAAAAGCAGGTGGCTGCCATCGATGTTGATGATCTGCTGATTGTTGACACAGCGGATGCACTGCTGGTGGCGAAAAAGGGAAGCAGCCAGCAAGTGAAAGAGGTTGTTAAAACGCTCAAGGAGACGGGTTCGGATCTTCCAAATATTCATGTGACGGCGCATCGGCCATGGGGAACTTACACCATTTTGGATGAATCAAACGGCTACAAAGTGAAGCGGATTGTGGTCAAAAGCGGAAAGCGCCTGAGCCTGCAGAAGCATTATCATCGCAGTGAACACTGGATTGTTGTCAGCGGTACTGCGATGGTGACTCGCGGTGAGGGCGAATATGTGGTCAAGGCAAACGAATCGACCTATATTCCGATGGGCGAGATACACCGGCTCGAAAATATTGGAAAAATTCCGCTGGTGATGATCGAGGCGCAGGTCGGAGAGTACGTCGGTGAAGACGACATCGTTCGTATTTCGGATGATTTTAGCAGGGCGTAAATATGCGTGATTCAGGGTATCTCGATGATCGGACCTTTGAAACGGTCTTGCGCAGTACACCGCTCGTCTCTGTTGATCTCATCGTGATGCAAGGTGAGAAAGTGCTACTGGGAAGACGGGTCAATCGGCCGGCAAGGGGATACTGGTTTACGCTGGGTGGCCGGATTCACAAGCATGAAAAGATCAATGATGCCATTACGCGGATCGCGCAGGATGAACTGGGTTGTGTTCCCAAAAGCAGGCCGAAATTTATTGGAGTCTTCGAACATCTTTACGATGACGGAATTTTTGATGGTGTCTCCACTCACTATCTTAACCTGGGGTATCTTCTGCAAATCGATGCCATTGAGACTCTTCCTCCGGTGCAGCATGATGCGTACCGCTGGTTCGACAAAGATGAGTTGATATATAGTGAAAAGGTGCATGGTTATGTTAAAGATTATTTTTCAGATGAGAAGGGTACAATTCCACAACATTGAAGGAATATGAATGACAGATAAGAAAGTAGCATTAATTACAGGTGTCACAGGACAAGACGGAAGCTATCTTGCAGAGTTTTTGCTGAAAAAAGGGTATGTCGTGCACGGTATCAAGCGCCGTGGTTCACTCTTTAACACTGACCGGATCGATCACCTCTATCAGGACCCGCATATTGAAAATCGTGATTTTATCCTCCATTACGGGGATATGACCGACTCGATGAATCTGACAAGAATTATCCAAGAAACCCGGCCCGATGAGATCTACAACCTAGCGGCCATGAGCCATGTCGCAGTCAGTTTTGAAGAGCCTGAGTATGTCGCCAATGCAGACGGTACGGGCACGCTGAGGCTGCTTGAAGCGGTCCGGTTTCTGGGGCTGAGCGAAAAGACCAGAATCTATCAGGCCAGCACGTCCGAACTTTATGGAAAAGTGCAGGAGATCCCGCAGAGCGAGACGACACCGTTTTACCCTCGCAGTCCCTATGCGGTGGCAAAAATGTACGCCTACTGGATCACGGTCAACTACCGTGAAGCTTATAGCATGTTTGCCTGTAACGG
>JANTHE010000106.1 GCA_024762585.1 Sulfuricurvum sp.
CATTGGTAGCGTCCTTTCGCATCCTGCGGCGTCCAGATGAGCCGCCGGAGTTCCATGTGTTGTTCAAGCAGTGAAAGGATGGGCGCGAGCCGGTTCTTCGCAATGGTGGGGGTTCGAGACATGATCCAGACCTGTTCCATGGTATCGTCGCAGACGACGGCGAGGGAGTAGTCGTTTTCAAGATAGACCACACGGTATTCGCGGATGAAGATCCAGAAGTAGGTCATATCGATGCGCGACATCGAATCTCCCAGTGTAGGTTCGGCACTTCCACTGTATTCAATGAGATCAGCACCGACGACGCCATCAAAGCAGCGGTTGTGCACGCGGTAT
Source organism: Sulfuricurvum sp. (assembly GCA_024762585.1). Taxonomy (GTDB): domain Bacteria; phylum Campylobacterota; class Campylobacteria; order Campylobacterales; family Sulfurimonadaceae; genus Thiomicrolovo. The sequence continues at coordinate 334 of JANTHE010000106.1, forward strand.
TCGTTGTCTTCATCGAGGGTGTATTCGACGGTGGCCGCGACACACCCCTCCTCAAAACGGTTGTATGTCCTGGCAATCTCGTACCACAGTCCGCTGAAACGCACCGGGTCCACGTAGGAAACGGGCGCCGGAGCGGAGGCAAACAGTGAAATTGCAGTGAGCAAAAGCAAATAGAAACTTCGCACGTATCATCCTTTCTCACCATCTTATGATGAAAAGGAGGTATTCTGTAGGGTATTTTTGTCTGTTGGTTTTCCCCGTCATTGAAACCCAATTTTATGGGGCACTCCAGGAGCAGTGTCAGGTTCGTCTTTGGAACCATATCCGGTGCAGTAGGGAGGTGCCCTAAATGTCAGCGCACTTCATGATAACGCGTCATCAGCCAAAGGGCGAAGAGCTTTAAAACGACAGGCAGCGGGCCATAGAGCAGGCCAAGGACGCTTACCGAGAACGACGTCGGCGCCTGGGCATCGAAGCCCGCAAGTGCAAGTATGCCGAACGCGATGCCGACAGAAAGCGCGAGCGCGAGTTTGGTCAGCATCGACCACAGTCCGAAAAGCACCCCTGCGATCCGCTTTCCGGAATCCTCGGCGGCATGGGCGGTATCGGCCTGGATGGCGGCCGGCAGGGCCATGTCGGCGCCCAGACTGAGGCCCGAAACGACGCTGATCAGGGTGAACCATCCTAGATCGCCGCTGCTAAGTGTGGGGACGAAGGCAAAGGCGGCGGCGGCGAGTGCCATGGAGGCCATCCAGCTGCGCCGCTTGCCGATTCGTCTGGCGAGCAAGACCCATAACGGAAGCGCCGCCAGTCCCGAGGCAAAATAGAGCAGCAGGAGCAGCCCCGTCTTGTCGGCCCGGCCGATCACCAGCGATACATAAAACAAAAAGAGCGTCGCGGGCAGGGCATTGGCGAGGTTGTTTACCAGGTAGGCCCCCATGAGCCTGGGCAATCCGTCGATTTGCCGCCAGAGCGTCATATGCGACGCCAAGGGCAGCGGCTGCTGTTTTCGGGCGGCAACGGGCTCGCGGACACCTTGCCAAAACAGCAGCATGAGTACGGGGGTCAGAAGCAGCAGCACCGATGCGAGCAATCCGAGGGTGGCTCCGGCATCTTCGGCGATGGCATAGGCATACGGCAGCGCCAGCGCGCTGACGACACCCACGATGGCCGCGGATTCGCGTGCGGAGGCAAGTCTCGTTTTATCATGATAGCGCGCAGAGAGTTCGGCGTTGAGCGAGAGATAGGGTATGGAAAACAGACTCCAGCCGGTATAGATGAGCAGCGAGAAGCCAAGCAGCCAGAGCGTACCGTGCGATTTGTCGGGATGTGCCAGCGCGTAAAACGCTCCGGTCATGATGATGCTGCCCAGAAGCATCAACGGCTTTCGCGCCTTTAACCGGTCGCTGAGAATCCCCAACAGCGGGTCGCTGAGCATGTCAAGCAGCCGCGCGGCCAGCAGCACGGCGCCGACGGTGAAAACGCCCAGGCTCAGATCCTGTGCATAATAGGTCGGAAGGTAGATATAAAGCGGCAGTCCCAACAGTGCTGCGGGGAGGGCAGGCAGCGCATAATACAAAAGAGTTCGCGCACGGATTTGTTCACTCATGCCGCTGCAATCCTGCTGCGCAGATAGCGTAGTGCGCTTCCAATGATGGGAAGCGTTTCGTAGACGCCTTTGGCCGCATCCCAGTAGTCAATATGCGATGTGACCAAACCGCGTGAGCTCAATTGGACCCTGCTGACGCCTTCGAAACGGATGAGAGCGCCTTTGGGCGTTCGCCGGCAGGAAAATTCCCAGCGTAAATAGGCGACATGGCCATGGCAGACTGTTTCATCGACACTAAACCGGGGGTCGATGAAGTGGTTGAACATATCCGTAAAGATACCGTAGAGCGCGTTAATGCCTTTGACGCTTTGAAAAGGGTCCTCGAAAAAAACATCGGGCTCGAAATAGTTTGAGTAGGTCTCAATGGGCGTGGTCGGTTGAAGCGTTTCGAAAAATCGGGCGTACGCTTCCGCATGGTGTTGCATTGTCATGTCAGCATCTTGCTGGTCATCGCCAGTGAAAGACGGTATGGGAGCAGATTGAGCAGGCGCAAAAACAAGGAGAGCTTCGGCGGGAAATAGATGCAGAAGCGCCCGGTGGTTTCGAGTGCAGCCACAATCTTACCGGCCGCAATCTCCGGGGTCATCAGTTCGGGCATTTCGAAATCGTTTTTTGCGGTCAATCGTGTTTTGACGAACCCGTGGTTGATGATCTGTAGTTGCACGTTGTCACGGGCCAGTTCGGGTTGCAGCGATTCGGCCAGATTGACCATGGCGGCTTTGGGAGCGCTGTAGCCCCCGCCATAGGGCAGTCCAAATACCGCAGCCAGGCTGGCGTTCCAGACCCAGCGTCCATACCCCTGTGCTTTGAAACGCGGCAGCAGATGCGTCATGAGTCTGACGGCACCCATATAGTTGGTATCGGTCATCATCTCGAACGCTTTCAGGTCCCATTCGTCGGAGGGCATGGGACGGTAGGCCCCGGCATTGTAGAACCAGAGGTCAATGCCGTCGAAGGCTTTCCATGCTCTGGATGCGGATTGCGCAAGCGTGTCAGGCTGGGATACATCGGTATCGACGCAACAAAGCGCACCGTCATAGCGCGCTTTGAACTGCCCAAGCGCATCGGACGATTCCGCATGGCGTGCGCTTGCCACGACGCGGTGTCCGGCTTCAAGCCAGCGTTTGACCAATTCCAATCCGATGCCGCTGCTGCCGCCGACGATCCAGATACGCATGGCTCAGGCTCCCCATACCAGTTTCAGTGCCGCCATACCGGACAAGATTCCCAGCACGAGCCAGTCGAGATGAAGATAGGCAATAACGGATTTCATGGACGACTCCTTCTTGATTATAAGCATATTTTATTCAGATGGCGGGCGTGTTAGTAGGGGTTTTTTGTAGGTTCAGTCGATTTCAAAGCGATATGCTTTTAGGATCGGTCAAGTACGGACCGTATCATATCTTTGAAGACAAAAGAGTGCAGTGGAACAAGCATGTACCAGTAGAGGCGGCCCCAGACCCCTTTGGGGATGAAATAGGCACTCTGGATGAGTTGACCGTTTTCAATCCGAAACTCCAGCCATGCCTTGCCGGGGACAATCATCTGCGCAAAGAGCAGTACCCGTTTATTCGGCACGACATCGACGACTTTCCAGAAATCAAGGCTGTCGCCGATGCGCAGTTCGGTCTGCGAGCGCCGCCCCCGGTTGAGCCCGACGCCGCCGGCCAGCTTGTCAAAAAAACCGCGAATTTCCCAGAGCCAGTCGTAACGGAACCAGCCATGCTCGCCGCCGATGGAGCAGACACTGTTAAAAACGGTCTCGGCACGCAGGTTACCCAGCGGGAGTGTTTTTCGGTCGACAAAGACGGCATCGGCAATGGAGTGCAGATGATCGGTCTCCCAGACATCGCCGCCCCGGTCGCTCCAGCGGCTGAGCACCTGGTTCTCCTCGGCTTCTCTCAACGCGGTCTGTACGCTCTTTTTGAAAGAAAGAGGGCGAATCTCCGGAAAGAGACGCTGCGCAGCGTCATTTTGCACGGTGACCTCCGACGACAGCCCCTCAATCAGAGATCTTGCGACTGTAAAAGGTACAGGGGTGAAGACATTGAGCCAATACGAAGAGAGGCCGATGGTAAGAAAAGGTACGGGCAGGATGATACGCCGAAGCCCCATGGCCTCTGCGCATTGGCGCATCATCGTTTCGTAACAGAGCACTTCCGCACCGATGTCGACGGTGTGTGTTCCTGTGATGCTGTCCTGGCGTGCTGCATCGAGGTAGCGAATGACATCGTCAACGCCAATGGGCTGCGCCAGCGTCCGGACCCATTTTGGGGTGATCATCACCGGCAGTTTCTGGATCAGGTTTCGGATGATTTCGAAGCTGGCGCTTCCCGAACCGATGATGACGCCCGCACGAAACCAGATGACCTCTATGGCTTCGGGTTTCGCCGAAAGGATTTCTCCGGTTTCGATTCGGCTGAGCAGGTGCTCGCTGGTCTGATCTTCTTTGAGCCCCAGTCCGCCCAGGTAGATAATTTTCTTAACCCCGGCCGCAATCGACGCATCGCGGAAATTGGTGGCGCTGATTCGGTCTTTTTGCGCAAAATCTCCGCTTCCCAGTGAATGAATAAGATAGTAGGCGGTATGGACGCCGCGCATCGCTTCAGCCAGTGCCGCCGGATCGAACGTACTGCCTTTGATGACTTCAATACGCCTGTCGTCGGTACGGGTGAGTGAGCCGGGGTGCCGTACCAGCAGTTTCAGGCGGACATCCGCATCTTCCAGCAGCTTCATTTTCACTCTTCGGCCGATATAACCTGTTGCGCCGGTGAGCAAGATCGTGTTTGAATGGCTATTGTTCATGGTGTAATTCTATGCTTTTTGAAAGACGGGCTGTAGTACTTAAATGTCGATTGAAATGCATTAACGGCTAGAGAAGGCCTATGAAATATCGCCTCTTGAGCATAAAATACAGATCGAAAGGAACCTACTATGAAACCTAACATGCGAATCGCCATTATCGGCGGAGGCGTCGCCGGTTCGACGGCGGCACTCAGGCTCAGCGGCCTTGGAGCCGAAATCACGCTGTTTGAAAAGGCGGCGGATATTTCCAGTGGACCTCCGTACTGTCATCTGCACGCCGGGGGCAACTTGTACCGGGAGATCTCCGATGAGCAGTGTTTGACGCTGTTGCGACAGTCCATCGATTTCGCACGGGCCTATCCCTACACGATCGATCGCAGGCCCACCGTCATTGCGCTGCCGGTGGATGACCCCGGAACGCCCGAGGCATTGCTGCCTCGTCTTGACAAACTCAAAAAGGCCTATGCAGAGCTGATTGAAAGCGATTTGTCCAATGCTGTTTTGGGCGAATGCGAAGCGTACTACAGACTCTATGACAAACAGACCGCCCGGACGCTTGGCAGACGAAAGCCGGTTGCGTCTCCCCGCACGCCGGACGAGTGGATGATCCCGGCGCTTCAGGAACTCGACCTGGACGCGCTGCAGTTTCCGCTGGTGCTGGTCCAGGAGTATGGCATCAATCTGTTCAGATATGCCGCGGGCGTCACGCTGGAGCTTCAGGTGAATGAGGATGTCACCTTGCGTCTGGGTACAGCGGTGCAAAGCATCGAAGCGTGCGGCGATCAATGGTATGTTGCCTACAGCGACAGCGAGGGAGCCCACTCGGATGCCTTCGATTACCTTATCAATGCATCAGGGTTTCGTACCGGAAGTGTCGACGATTTGGTCGGTGTCAGGGCCGAGCGTATGGTGGAGTTCAAGGCGTCGTACATCGCAAAACATGACGCCTATCGCGGTACCCTTTTTCCGGAGATCATTATCCACGGGCAGCGCGGCACCCCAAAAGGCATGGCACAGTTCACACCCTATCCGGGCGGCTACTTTCAGCTGCACGGCATGAGCAGGTCGATCACCCTGTATGACGACGGACTGGCACGCAGCAGCGATCAGAGTGCGCAGCCGCAGCTTGAAGCGCACTTCATCGATAAACTCGACCACGCCTGGCAGCTTTCGGAAATTGAAACACGCACACGCAGCGCGATTGCCCATGTTGCCCAATTCATTCCGGCCTTCTGCTGTGCCCATACAGGCTCCAAGCCCCTCTTCGGTGCGCAGCAGATCCCCGGCGATGACCCTACGCTCCGCGTTGCAGAGGTGGTTTTTCCGCTGCCGCGCTATGCGCGGTGCGAGATCGTAAAAGTCTCATCCGCACTGGATATGGCCGATGCCGTCTTGAAACAGATGGTGTCAGAAGGTATTGTCGAAAACCCGGACAAGAAACAGTTTGTCCC
>JANTHE010000107.1 GCA_024762585.1 Sulfuricurvum sp.
AAACGCTTCAAACAGTTCGCCCAGGGTGGTGTTCCACTCCAAAAAGCCCTGCTGTACCATCGACGCGGCGAGGGTGGCGGTCATGGACTTGGTGAGCGAGCCGATGTTCCAGTGATCGTTGACCGTCACGTCAGAGGATGCGCCGGCGCGCCGTTTTCCGACCGCGGCCTGTTCGACGGTACGGTTTTCATCGACCGTGATGACGGCAATGGCGGGAATATCGTAGGCGTCTAGGGTGTACTGAAGCTGCGTACTCAGCGCGGCGTCAGGGTCGCCGGAAGTGCGGTTGGCATCGCGGTTTCCGCTGTTGCCACAACCGCTCAACAGCAGTGTCGTGAGGCTGCCGAGCAGCACCATCTGTACAAAGGTTCGTTTTTTCATCTTGATCTCCTTGGGATGTCTGCTAAAATTGTAAAGTGTTATCGTCAGATGCGCTTTTCCATTTTTGCTATATGGGCACCTCCGAAAACTATCTGCGAAGTGCCATTTATGACATTCTGAAGCTGCGCTAAAACCGGAGGGTATGTCGGCTGTCCGGTATGCCGCACGCTACCTTTTGCCACTGATCGTTCGTATCGACTTCATAGCCTGAAAAGCAGCAGGGCACTCCTTTTGCCGTTTTAATATCCACGCGATCCATCAGCTGAAAGTGCAGATGCGGGACGGTTGAGTTTCCGGAATGTCCTACGTCGGCAATGTGATCGCCTGCTTTGACCCTGTCGCCGACGTGAGGTTTGATCGATCCCGTTTTGGCATGGGCAATGAAGGCGCAGCACGTTTTGCCTTCGATGATCAGATAGTTTCCGCTCAGTTGACGGGGTTTGCCGCGCCTGTAAGAGAAAAAGAGAGTGTTGTACAGCACAATTCCGAGGTCGGCGACGAGATGCAGGCGGTTGCGCTCTTTGACGGAAGAAACGACTTCGCGGACTACCCCGTCTATCGGAGCATACACAGGCGCTCCCCAGCCGAACGTATCGCCGAGCGTGACTTGCCCCAGCAGGTACTCAATGTGTGATTTTTTATGCCATACTGCACTTCCGTGCATTTTTTTCAAACGATAAAAGTCAAAAGCGTAAGTCATCCCCCACGCATGCGTTCCGTGGCTGGGAACCTTGTCCCCCGGGGTGTTAAGAGCGTTCCATTCGCCTTTTAGCGGCGGGGATACGACAATCGGTTTCATAATCTCTCCTCTATCATGACATTTCCATCAGGTTCAGTAAACGATACATGAAGCATAAGGGTCAGTCCCCAGTGAAAAAACTGCGCACCGCGGCAAGGCTCTGTTCGGGATTTTCGAAGAACATATTGTGTCCGGCATCGGGTATTTCAACCAGTTGTGCTCCAAATGTTTTTGCTAGAATAATAACCGTTAATGATCCGAGGCGCTTTTCCGTTCTTGCTCACTGCTGATGAAAGGAGCAATGTATGTTGTACGACTCCAAAGAGATCAACCGCGTCATAGCCTATATGGAGAGTCATCTCGACGAACCGCTTGATGTGCAGACGCTGGCCAGGGTGGGCGGCTACAGCCCTTTTCATTTCTCACGGCTTTTCAAGAGCATGACAGGCGAGAGCCTGGGCGCGATGCTAAAGCGCCTGCGGCTCGAAAAAAGCGCCCGGCAGCTTTACAACGTGGCGCAGAACATCACTGATATCGGGATGCAAAGCGGCTACAACACGCCCAGCAGCTTTACGAAAGCCTTCAAGGAGCGGTTCGCGCGCAGTCCGGCAAGCTATAAAGCACAGGCGATGCAGAATTTCGAAGCTTTTCTGGCCAATCTGCCCCGGCAGTCTGAACAGCTGAAACTGCCTTCGCAACGACTGCTATGCTGCCGTGCCGCAGGCGATTACATGCACAGCGCCATCGAGGCGTGGTCGACGCTCTATGCGCAGCAAGAGACCGCAGATTATTTGAATGAAGCGAACCGTTTTTACGGACTGTGCCACGACATTCCGGGCATGACGGATGAAAACAAGATTCGCTACGAAGCCTGCATCAGCGTCGCGCCCGATACCCATACGCAGCATCCGCGCCTCTTTACTCGCTCGCTGCCCGCAGGTACCTATGCTGTGATGACCTACGAGGGCGCGCATGACGGTCTCTACGACGCCTGGCCGATGCTTTACGGTTGGGTGCAGTCGCAAAAGCTGACCCTGGCCAATTTTCCGCCCGTCGAGCGCTACTTGAATGATCCGGCGCAGATGCTTGAGCAGATGCCCCAAACCCCTGTAACAGAGCTGATGCTTTTGCTTGAAGCGTGATGATGGTTTACGCCTCAATTAAAACAGTACGTACAATGATGTTTAATAAGGGGATGTCATTGTTTGATGGCATGAGGGTGCGACAATGGTAAAACGAAGCGATGCATTATCTGTGCGCAGATTGAAAAGCTTCAGGCAGAAAAAACAGTGCTTGATATACAATCAGGGCAAAAGAGATTGTTTCCGGGGCAGGTTGCTTCGGCGGTGTAAAATTTACAGCGCTTGAAATAGTTGATTTTGATTCAGGAAAAAAGAGAGGGAGGGTCCAATGTCTCCAAAGAGCGTTGTGTTAGCAGTGGTGTCTGCACTGTTATTGACAGGATGTGCCACGATGCAGCAGCAAGAGGTGCACGAAACACCGAGCGCCGAACCGGCGGTCAGCAAAACGGTTCAGCAGGCTAAGCTGAAAAAAGATGAGCCCACAGGGTTGAAGCGCAAGGTCGCCATCGGCCGTTTCACGAATGAGACGCGCTATGGTCAAAGCTTTTTTGTCGATAAAAACAGCGACCGTATCGGCAAACAGGCGATGGATATTCTCTCCGCCAAGCTGTTTGAAACCGGAAAGTTCATTATGTTGGAGCGGGCAGATTTGCAAAAGATTCAAAAAGAGCTGGTCATGGGGGATGCGCCTGCACTGAAAAACAGTGCGGATTATCTCATCCTCGGTTCCATCACCGAATTCGGCCGCAATGAAGTCAGCGACGTCGGTCTGCTGAGCCGGGTGAAGAAACAGGAGGCTTTCGCAAAGGTCCATATCCGTATCGTTGATGTCAGTACCGGGCAGATCATCTACTCCGAAGAGGGTAAAGGGACGGCCTACAGCGAAGCGGGCACCGTGATGGGTGTCGGCGACAAGAGCGCTTATGATTCGCAGCTCAACGACAAGGCGATCGAGGCGGCCATCTCGGACCTGGCTTCAAATATTATTGAAAATATGATGGACAAACCGTGGCGGGGTTATCTGCTGGGGTATGAAGAGGGAATGCTGATTACCTCCGGAGGCAAAAGCCAGAATATCAAACCTGGGGATCAATTTGACGTGATTGCTGCGGGCAAGCGGGTCAAAAACCCGCAGACGAACAGCTACATTACGCTGCCGGGGAAAAAAGTGGCGACCATCGAGATCGTATCGACCGCCGGGGATACGCCCGAGAATGAGGTCTCGTTCGCAACGATCGTTTCGGGCAATATGGACCGGTACCTGGCAAACAAAAATTTCAGCGGTCTGTATATCCAGGTCCACAAGGATTAATCGATGAAAAAACTTATAGCAGTATTGACGCTCGCAATGACAATGACACTGACAGGCTGCGGCTATAAAAGCGGCGTGAGCACGGGAGAGCGGCAGGCGTACCTCTATTTTACGGGCAGTGTCGACGACGTGTCGGTTTCGGTCGATGACGGAAAACGGTTCGGGGTCAAACCCGGACGGGACAACCAGTACAGGATTCTCCCCGGAAAACACAGCGTGAAGGTCTACCGGGGAGACGAATTGATTGTTGACCGCGAGATCTATGTCGGAGACGGCGTCGCCAAGGAGATCGGAGTACATTGATGAACGTATCATGTATATTCAAAACCTTTTTCCCTTTGGCGGTCGTCGCGTTGCTGGTAGGCTGCGCCCAGAAGCCTCAAGCGCTGTACAACTTTGGCGGTTACAGCGAAAGTTATTATGCTTACGAGCAGGAGCCGAGTGAAGAAAAGTTGCTTGAACTCCAAAAAGCCATCGAAGAGGCAATTGCCCATGCGGATCAAAGCGTTTCGAAACGTGTTCCTCCGGGGATGTATGCGAACCTGGGCTACATCTATCTCAAACAGGGGAATACCGACGGCGCGATTCAAAGTTTTGAAAAAGAAAAAAGCATCTACCCCGAATCCGCCCACTTCATGGACCGTATTATCAATAAAATCCAGATGAGTGAAAACAGTGCAGGAGGTGATTCATGAGAGCGGGGCAACTGCTGTATCTGCTTTTTGCAGGCGTAAGTGTACTCCTGTTTGCCGGGTGCGCGGGGGCGTCTTCGGGCCTGGTCACCAAAGGGGAGGCGTTCCCGAAAATGTACGCAGAAGACCCGCGTTCGATTCTTGTCCTGCCTCCGATGAACGAGAGTACCGCCGCGGAAGCGAAAGACTATTATATGACGACCATCGAAATGCCGCTGGCGCAGACGGGATACTATGTCTTTCCCATGGAGCTGGTCGCCGAGGTCATGAAACAAGAGGGGGTCTATGACACTGAATTGCTCTACAACACACCGGCAGAGAAGTTTTATGACTATTTCGGGACAGACGCGGTCATGTACACCCGGATCAAAAAATGGGACGTAGCGTACGCAGTGGTGGCTTCGTCGCTGACGGTCACGATCTCGTCTGAAATTGTCTCGACGAAAACCAATGAAAAGATCTGGAACTATGACGGCAGCGTTACGGTAGACCTATCAGGCAACAGCGGCGGCGGCGGTGGGCTCGGTGCGCTGCTGGCGCAGGCAATTTCGACCGCCATCAATACGGCTGCCGCCGACTATGTAGAATATGCACGTGTGGCCAACGCCCGGCTTTTCTTCGCACTTCCCGCAGGCCCATACCACCCGGCGCATGGCCTGGATCAGGGTGTTGAAATTCATAGGCGTTAATGGGCAAAGTTTATATTTGCGGCTCCGTCAAAATACCGATATCCGTAATACCGGCTTTTTGAATGACGGCAAGCGCATCTACAAAACAGCGATGTGGGCTTTCCGCTTCAGCGGCGACCTGGAAACGCGCTTTTTTCTCTTCTGTTTTGATGGTGTTTAGTTGTACGCCGAGCTGCGATATTTCGACGGGTTTTGTATCCAGATAGAGCTTGCACGCCGCATCGATGCTGATGACATGCATCGATTTGTCCGATTTTTTCAAGGCCGCGGCATCGCTCTTTGGCAGTCCCAGCTCGATGATGCGCAGCTGCAGGAACGTGGTCGTTGTGACAAAAAAGATCAGCATCACCAAGAGCAGGTCGATGAGGTTGACCGGGGCGATTTCGAGGCGAAAATCAATCGCGCTGCGTTTGCGCCGACGCATGGTCTCTCCTTATGATCGCATAAAGCTTCTCTTCGAAATCGATGCTGAGCTTCCGGCCCCAGAGTTCGAAGAGCTTGTAGAAAATAGTGGCGTACACGGCGACGATGAGTCCCGAGATAGTGTCGGCAAGCACCTCTTTGATCCCCCGCGCAATCACCGAGGCGTCGTTGAGGCCGAAGTTGCCGACGCCTTCAAAGACATGCCAGACGCCGAAAAAGGTTCCGATGAGCCCCAGCATGGGAGAGAGCACCGCAATCAGTCCCAATATACCCACATAGCGCCCCAGATGCATGTCGATTCTCTCCAGCTGTACCCCGGTATTGGCGTTGAAGAGCGCCTCACTTTCCTGTTCAAAGCGCTGTATGCTTGTCATGATCTCGCGGTAAGGTGCTTTGAGATTATCGCCACCGAGCTTTCTGATCTGGCGCGCAGCGGAGACAAGTTGGTAGAACTTTTCCATAATGATGATCGTTGCTGCAAAAAAAACGATGATCAGGGTTCTGACAACCCAGTCGTGCGTCGTCCATATGTCGATGATATTCATGTTACTCTCCCAAGGGCACCTCCGGAAACTACCTGCGGTCTCAGCGTTACAGAGAAAGTCACAATCAAGGCAGTGCTTTGCAGACCTAGCTGTAGCTAAGTCAAAAAGAACTAACGCAGAGTGTGGCTTTCTCTGTAACGCCCTTCGGGAGAGCTTATGAGGTACGATCTTTCCTCTGTTCCCATCTTGACTTAACTACGGCTAGGCCTGCGCTGAAAACAAAGAAAATCTCATGCCTCATAAGCCCTCTGAGATCCGCAGG
>JANTHE010000108.1 GCA_024762585.1 Sulfuricurvum sp.
AACCGTGCGACTCAGGCCAAACGGCAGCCCGGGTCCGCCTTTAAACCGTTTATCTATCAGGCGGCGCTTGATCTGGGCTATTCCGGCGCGACCGAACTGGTCGATATCGCCCGGACGTATGATTATGAAACCGAGGGCAGCGATAAGCAGTGGAAGCCGAAAAATTATGAACATGACTATAAGGGCCTCATAACCCTGCGCGAAGCACTGGTGCATTCGCGCAACCTCGCCACGATCAATCTCGTCACCGATATCGGGCTCTCAAGGATGCTCAGAGAGCTGTCGCGTTACGGCTTCAGCGGACTGCCGCATGATCTGTCGCTGGCGCTGGGAAGTATCACACTCTCTCCGCTGGAGCTGGCAGGATTCTACAGCTCTTTCGCTGCGGGAGGCGTTCAGGTGACCCCCTATCTCATCAAAAAGATCGCACGCGAAAAAGTGCTGTATGAAGCGGCGCCTGAAAAGAGACGCATCACGACACCGCAGCAGGCATTTTTGATGACGACGATCCTGCGCGATGTCGTGAGACGGGGGACAGGACGCGCCGCACGTGTCCGCGGCACTGAAGCGGCCGGAAAGACCGGAACGACCAACCACTCCATCGATGCCTGGTTCGCAGGCTATACGCCGAGTATTGAAACGGTGGTCTGGTTTGGAAATGATGACAATTCGCCGATGCGCCGCAGCGAAACCGGCGGCCGCGCGGCTGGGCCGGCGTTCAGGGCGTTCAATCAGGCCTATCTGGGGCTGTATCCCCAGGTACCCAGAAAGTTTGCCGTTCCCGAAGGCGTGACCCGGGTGGAGCGCAAGGGAAAAACGGAGTGGTATACCCGCGCGTCCCCGCCGCCGGTGGAAAAGATGCCTTCAGAGTCGGATGAGGGGCTTATTTTTTAAAGAAGCGCTACTCGTATGCTAGAATGCAGCAGAAGGAGCGATGATGAGACGTTTTTTTGTTTTGTGTGCGGCAGGTTTCCTGCCGCTAAATGCAGGTGTATTCGATGACGGGACGAAGAACGTCGCGCTCACGGTCGGCAGCGGCAGCGGCTATAACAGCAATTACACCATTGTCGGCATTACGGCGAACTATTTTGCACTCAACGGGTTGTCGGTGGGACTGGGGTACCGCGGCTGGTTCGGCGGATCGCCGACGATCAACGAGGTCGATCTACCGGTGACCTATTATGTGCCGTTGAAGAAGAACCTTCGCCCCTATGCGGGCGGTTTCTACCGTCACAGTTTTATCAGTGACGGGTTTGATGATTACGATACCTACGGCGCACGGGCGGGAATCTCCTATGTCAAAGGCAGCGGTTATGTCTCCATTGGCTGGGCGCAGGAGTGGTACTCGCGGGACAACGGAGACAAAAGCAGCCGCGGCTATCCTGAAATATCCGCAGGTGCGAGTTTTTAGCTGCTGTGTGCCCGGTTGAGCGCGCTGAAGAGCGCTTTGACACCGGCGATGGTGATGTCGGTATCGCGGCCGACGCCGAAAAACGAACCGTAGTCCTCGGTTTCAATCTCGATATAGGCAACCGCATTGGCCGAGGACTTCTCCCCGCAGGAGTGTTCGGCATACGAACGCAGCACAAAGTGGTGCGGGTAATCCGCATACAGCGCCTTTCGGCAGGCATCGATAGGGCCGTTGCCCTGTCCTTCTGCCACAATCTCTTTCCCGTGATACCGGTAGGTAAGGCGGCAGTCGACGACCCCGTCTTTTGCCGTCTCCGATCGGGTCGCCATATCGATGAACTCGATGTGCACAGGGGGTTCGAAATAGGTCGTTTCAAAAATCTTCAGAATCTCTTCCGGGGTCAGCTCCCGTCCCTCTTTGTCCGTCACGCTTTGGACGATCCGCCCAATCTCGGGGTGCATCTTCTTAGGAAGCTGGTAGCCGAACTTCTCTTCGAGGATGTAGGCGACCCCGCCTTTGCCCGACTGCGAATTGATCCGGATGATGCTTTCGTAGGTCCGTCCCACGTCTGCAGGATCAATGGGCAGATAGGGCACTTCCCAAAATGACTCGTGTTTGGCGCGCTGGTAGGCGAGCCCTTTGTTGATGGCGTCCTGGTGCGAGCCGGAAAAGGCGGTGTAGACCAGTTCGCCCACATAGGGATGGCGCACGTGCGTTTCGATATCGGTACAGCGTTCCACGACATCGACGACGGTGTTGACGTCGCTGAAGTCCAGCTGCGGGTCGACGCCCTGCGTGTACATATTGAGCGCCAGCGTGATGATATCGACGTTACCGGTGCGTTCGCCGTTGCTGAGCAGCGTACCCTCGACCCGGTCGGCCCCGGCCAGCAGCGCCAGTTCCGTCGCGGCCACGGAGGTCCCGCGGTCATTGTGCGTATGTGTCGAGATGAGCACGTGTTCGCGGTTGTCGAGGTGCCGTCCCATCCACTCGACCTGGTCGGCATAGATGTTCGGTGTCGCCATCTCGACCGTCGCGGGCAGGTTGATGACGACCGGGCGCTCGGCGCTGATGCCCCACCGTGCGGTCACGGCGTTGCAGATGCGCGCGGCGAACTCCAGCTCGGTCCCCGTAAAGCTCTCGGGTGAATACTCCAGCATGATTTCGCCCGCATGATGCACGGCACGTGCCTTGACCATGTCGACGCCCTCGAGCGCGAGTGCGATGATCTCGTCCTGCTCTTTTTTAAAGACGATCTTGCGCTGCGCCACGGAGGTGGAGTTGTACAGGTGCACAATCGCCTTTTTCACCCCCTGGAGCGCCTCGAAAGTCTTGTCGATGAGGTGCTCTCTGGCCTGCACCAGCACCTGTATGGTGACGTCGTCAGGGATGAGGTTTCTCTCGACGAGGGTACGCAAAAAGTCGAACTCGACCTTCGAAGCGGAGGGAAAACCGACCTCGATCGTTTTAAATCCAAGTTTCAGCAGGAGGTCGAAGAGTTCAAGTTTCTGGTCAAGATTCATCGGAGTCACCAGCGCCTGATTGCCGTCGCGCAGGTCGACGCTGCACCAGATGGGCGCCTGGTCGATGGTGTTGTCCGGCCACTCTCTGTTGGGCAAATCTATCTTCGGGTACGGGCGGTATTTTCCGCTTTGAGCATGTTTCATGATGCTCCTCCTTGAGCTATATCGATCTCCTGCCAGAAATCGTGGCGCAATTATAGCGAAATCGGCAAAACGGGCGGTGTCAGGGCAGTGGGAGTTTCAGGCTGAATCGTGCACCTTCATGCACATTGGCCGCAATAAGCGTGCCGTTCATCTTCTGGGCGATCTGGGTGCTCATATAGAGCCCGATGCCGGTGCCTTTTCCTTTCTTTTTGGTGGTAAAGTTCGGTTTGAAGATATCGCTCAAAATAGCGTCGGGAATGCCGCCAGCGCTGTCTTCGACCTCGACGAAAATGTGCAGGCCGCGTTTATAAAAGCGGATATGGATCTCCCGTGTGGCGGGGTCGTGCTCTGCAATCGCGTCTTTGGCGTTGGAGAGGAGGTTGAGCAGCAGGTGTTTGAACTCGTTTTCAATACCTTTGATGATGATTTCGCGTTTGCTCTCGACAATGACATTGATGTTGTTGCGCAGCATTTCGTCGTGGATGAGCAGCAGCACCGACTGGGTACAGCGTTTGAGCCCAAAGGGTTCGGGCTCTTTGTCCGGACGAAAGAATGTCCTAAACTCATTCAGCGTCGACACCATATGATCGATCTGTTCTTGAATGTCATCGACAAACTTGTCAATATATGCCGGCGTCACGTCTCCGCTCTCGAAGTCCATTTTCAGCAGGTCGCCGTACATGCTGAGTGCATTGAGGGGCTGTTTCCATTGGTGTGCAACGGCATCCATCATCTCGCCCATCGCGGCCATCTTGGCCTGACTTTGCAAAATCTTTTCACGCTCTTCGCGTTTGTCGATCTCTTCGATGACACGCTCTTCAAGCATCTGTTCGCGCGCACTTCCCTCTTTTTGGTAACTCTCGATCAGCAGCTCTATTTTTTCGCGCAGAGGAGTGTCGCACTGCTGTGTCCGACGCAGAATATCATCAATAAGCGACTGGTTCTTTTTGGGCATCAGAGCGATTCCGGGTCTGTAAGATGGTACGCATCAGTATAAGGTAACAACGATAAAGCAGGGCTGATTGGCAGTTAGATTGTTCACTCCCCCAACGGGGGAGCAGTGTTAACAAGAGTAGGTAGATACGAATTCGAACGGTGTCGGACGGCCTTCGACCGGAAGCACCTGCGTTTCGAACTTGTAATCGACATAGTTTTGGATGAACTCCGGCGTCATGACCGGTGTCAGGAAGTCGTGGTCGACTTCAAGCGCTTCGAGCGCGTCGCGCAGGGTCGCCGGCAGTTCCGGAATACCGCGCTCTTTGAGCTCGTCACGCGTCAGTTCGAAGAGGTCTTCGTTAAACGGACCGACCAGTTCGTAACCACCGGCTTTGATGCCGTCGATACCCGCGAGCATCATCGTAGCAAAGCAGAGGTACGGGTTTGCCGTGCTGTCGGGGAAGCGTGTCTCGATACGCGTCGCTTTTTCGCCCGCACCGTAAGGGATACGGCAGGCTGCAGAACGGTTTTGCGCAGAGTAGGTCAGAATACGCGGCGCTTCGAAGCCCGGCAGCAGACGCTTGTAAGAGTTCGTTGTGGCATTGGTGAACGCCGCGACGGAAGCGGAGTGCTTGAAGATACCGCTGAGGTAATCGAGCGCCGTCTTGCTGAGGTTTGCGTATTCACCCTCTTTATAGAAGAGGTTTTTGCCGTCCTTCCAGATGGACTGGTGAACGTGCATGCCGTTGCCGTTGTCGTTGAAGAGCGGTTTGGGCATAAAGGTCGCCGTTTTGCCGTTGAGGTGCGCGACCATCTTGACGACGTACTTGTATTTTTGGACGTTGTCCGCCGCACCGATGATGTCAGAGAAGACAACACCGATTTCACCCTGCGCCTGCGCCACTTCGTGGTGACCCAGAACGACTTCGATACCGACTTGCTCGAGGACCATCATCATCTCGGCACGGAGGTCGACCATGGTGTCGGTCGGCATGACCGGAAAGTAACCGCCTTTGGTACGCGGACGGTGGCCGGTGTTGATGATATCTTCGAAGTGTGTATCGTCGTTCCATTCACCCTCTTCGGAGTCGACATGGTAAGCAGACTCGTTGATGCCGTCGGTAATGGTAACGTTGTCGAAAATGAAGAACTCATTTTCAGGGCCAAAGTATGCCGCGTCACCGATGCCGGCTTCGTCAAGGAACTGCAGTGCTTTCTTGGCGACAGAACGCGGGCACTTCGCGTACAGCTCGTTTTTATAGATGTCGTAGACGTCACAGATAAGAATGACGGTTGGGTCCGCGGTGAACGGGTCGAGGAACGCTGTCGGCACGTCCGCTTTGAGGAGCATGTCCGATTCGTTGATGGGCTGCCACGCTTCGATGGAAGAGCCGTCGAACGGGAAACCGTGCTCAAGATTTTCAGCAGTCACCGCACTCATGCGGTACGTGAGGTGGTGCCATGCGCCTTTGATGTCCGAAAAACGAAGGTCCACGAACTGAACGTCGTTCTCCTCGCAAAATGTAAAGAACTCGTCAATGCTGTTAACGAATTTGCCCATTGATTTCTCCTAGTGTGATGATTTGCGAAAAGTATAGCCGAATGTCAATTAGTAAGAAACTACAAATGTGGTTAAAAAATAGACAAACATGTAGATTTCAGCCTGAAAAACGACAAAAATGTCGTCGGTTCGCCTTGCTGACGGCGTTAGGGGATTTTTACGCGAAGAGGCGCTCTGTTACGAAAATATACACACTCCCGGTAGCCCGCCTCTTTGGCCAGTGTTTCCGCCTCCTTGCGAAAGAGTCCGATCTGTTCGGGTTTATGCGCATCGGACCCGAATGTGACGGGAATGCCGCGCTCGAAAGAGGCTCTCAGCAGTGCCGGGGAGGGGTAGGCTTCCGCAACGGGTTTGCGGTAACCCGCGACGTTGATCTCCATGGTCATGCCGGCCGCGGCGACGGCATCGAGCGCCTTTGACGCGATCGTCACGATGTCGCCTTTGGGCAGGTACTTGAAGATCTTGATAAGGTCGAGGTGGCCGACGATGTCGAAGAGGCCGCTTTTGGCCATGGCCTCGACCTGATCGAAGT
>JANTHE010000109.1 GCA_024762585.1 Sulfuricurvum sp.
GGTCCGACGGCTTCGAATATCGGGGTGGGATTCCTCTCCGCCGTCGTTGACAATGTTCCGGTGATGAGCGCTATCTTGAAAGCTTCTCCGGAGATGGGCCTTGACCAGTGGCTGCTGGTGACGATGACGGCAGGAATCGGCGGCAGCCTGATCAGCTTCGGCTCGGCTGCCGGGGTAGGTGTCATGGGCCGGCTGCGCGGTATCTATACGTTCGGCGCACATATGAAATACTCCTGGACGATCCTGGCGGGCTATATCCTGTCACTTGCACTTTGGTATGTGCAGTTTGAAATACTCGGGCTTTATTGAAGCGGGCTATCCGCTTACCCGAATCTAACCCCTTTTTAGCTATTCTTTTACCACTAATTTTATCAAAGGTCTTACCGTGAAAGACGTCAGCATAATCGTTCTTGATTTCGGATCGCAGTATACGCAGCTGATCGCGCGGCGATTGCGCGAAGAGCGCATCTACTGCGAGATTGTTCCCTATTTCACCAAGGTTGAAGAGATCACTGCCAAGAACCCAAAAGGGATCATTCTCAGCGGCGGTCCGGCTTCGGTCTATGACAAGGATGCCTACGAGGTGGACAAGGCGATTTACGACCTGGGACTGCCGGTCATGGGCATCTGCTACGGCATGCAGCGCATCGCCGTCGATTTCGGAGGTTCGGTGATCCGTTCCGATCACCATGAATACGGCAAGGCGGAGCTTTTCATCAACAAAGAACACGGCCATGTCTCCCCGCTGTTCGAGGGCTGCGAAGACGGGCGCATTGTCTGGATGAGCCACAGCGACCGCGTCGACGTCCTGCCTGAAGGCTTTGTCCCCGTGGCACACTCCGACAACTCGCCGTACGCTGCCATTGCCAATGAACAAAAACGGGTTTACGCTATGCAGTTCCACCCCGAAGTGCAGCACAGCGAGGAAGGCTACCTCATGCTGCGCAACTTTGCGCGCAAGATCTGCGGCGTGACCGAAAAATGGGATATGGGCCATTTTCTCAAAGAGCAGATCGAGAAGATCCGCAAGCAGGTCGGTGAGGGCAAGGTGCTCTGCGGACTCAGCGGCGGTGTGGACTCCTCGGTCGTCGCGGCGCTGCTGTATGAAGCCATCGGCGACCAGCTGGTTCCGGTCTTTGTGGACAACGGGGTGCTTCGCAAGGGTGAGAGGGAACAGGTCGAAGAGGTTTTCAAGATCAACCTCAAGGTACCGCTGGTCGTTGCCGATGCCTCTGAACTCTTTTTGGAGCGCCTCGCCGGCGTGACGGACCCGGAAACGAAACGCAAGACCATCGGCCATACCTTCATCGAAGTCTTCGAGGCCGAAGCGAAAAAGCATGATGGCATCAAGTTTTTGGCACAGGGCACGCTCTACCCGGACGTGATCGAATCCGTTTCGGTCAAAGGGCCTTCGGAGACGATCAAGTCGCATCACAACGTCGGCGGATTGCCGGAGTGGATGGATTTTGAGCTGATCGAACCGCTGCGCGAACTGTTCAAGGATGAAGTGCGCAAGCTCGGGCGTGAGCTTGGCCTGCCCGAATCGATGATCAACCGTCACCCTTTCCCCGGACCGGGGCTGGCCATCCGCATTATGGGCGAGGTCAACAAGCCTGATCTTGCGCTGCTGCGCGAAGCCGACGTCATCTTGCTCGATGAACTCAAGGCCAGCGGATATTACACCCGCACCTGGCAGGCGTTCGCGGTGCTGCTCAATGTCAAGAGCGTCGGCGTCATGGGCGACAACCGTACCTACGACAATACCGTCTGCGTGCGTGTGGTCGAAGCGGTCGACGGGATGACCGCCACCTTTGCGCATCTGCCGCACGACCTGCTCGAGCGCATCAGCCGCCGCATCATCAATGAAGTCGACGGCATCAATCGTGTCGTCTACGACATCAGCTCCAAGCCTCCGGCAACCATCGAGTGGGAGTAGAGCAACCCCGGTTGCACTCCGTTTTTTCACTTTTGCTATAATTGCTTTTGTAAATGGGGCTGACCTGGTTTCGACGGGAGCAGGTCGCCGCCGGTTGCATGTCGGGCTGAGCACCCCGTGAGACGGCTCAAATTGCTTAATTGCAAACAACACAAATTATCGCCCAGCTTTAGCAGTAGCTTAAGTTTTAACCCCTCGCGAGAGGCGGGCTGCTTCACTTGCGGATTCTAAATAGGCAAGGTTTTGAAGTATCACCCTTTATTTAGATATATTTTGCGGCTGTCTCACTGCAAAACGAATCTTCGAGGCTCGTCCGTTCTAGCTTTGCAGGTTGTGTGAAGACGGATTAAACCAAACAACTTCTCTAAGCATGTAGACGCCGGTGGCAGTCTGTTTTCGGACTGGAGTTCGATTCTCCACAGCTCCACCAATTTCTGATGAATCTTCCTAAAATTTAAGCAGGCTTGTAATCTTTCTATAACACTATTCCATTATAATTATAAAAACCCTAAAAGTTGTAAGGAGTAATCATGGCAATCAAAGTAGCAGTGAACGGAACAGGTCGAATTGGACTGATCGCGATCAAGATCGCGGCACGGCGTGAAGATATGGAGCTGGTGGCGATTAACACGACCGCAAAACCGGATATGCTGGAATATTTGCTCAAATACGACTCCGTTCATGAAGGGATCGAGACGAAAGTTATTGATGAAAATACCATCGAGATTGCCGGAAAACCAGTCCTGATGTTCAGTGAACGTGATCCGCAGGTGCTCGATTTCAGTAAAGCCGGAGCGAATGTTGTGATTGAATGTACCGGTGTATTTCTGACGACGGAAGCGGCATCAAAACATCTTAAAGGCAGTGTGAAAAAGGTTGTGATGTCGGCTCCGGCCAAGGACGATACACCGACATACGTTATTGGAATCAACACGGATGATTACAAAGGCGAAGCGGTTATTTCCAATGCAAGCTGTACGACAAACGCACTGGCGCCGGTCACAAAGATTCTTGATGATGCCTTTGGTATCGAGAACGGTCTGATGACGACGATTCACTCTTATACGAACGATCAGAATCTGCTGGATGTCAAACATAAAAAAGACATGCGTCGTGCACGTGCGGCCGCGGTAAATATGATTCCGACAACCACGGGTGCCGCCAAGGCGATCGGCAAGGTGATGCCGCACCTTAACGGCAAGCTTAACGGTTATGCCATGCGCGTCCCGACAACAGATGTTTCTGTCGTCGATTTGACGGTCAATCTGAAAAAAGCGACGAGCAAGGATGAAGTTATCGCAGCGTTTGAGGCTGCGGCTGCGGGTGAATATACAGGTCGCGTAGAAGTTGACCACGATAAGCGGGTTTCGAGCGACTTTATCGGCTCATCGTATAGCTGTACCTTTGTTCCGGACATGCTCAGTGTGATCGACGGCACGGTCGTCAAGGTATTGGCGTGGTATGACAATGAGTGGGGCTACACAGAGCGTTTGATGGACATGGCAAAGTTTATCGGCGAACATTAAGGAGAGACGATGAGCAAACGTATAGGACACTGCCTCAGCAGTATTGCCGATCTAAAACTTACCGACCACATTCTGTGCAAGAATACTCTGATTCTCGGGGAGGAGGGATCGGGCAAGACGAACCTTGCCTCAAAAATCCGTGAATATGTGATTGAAAAATCAATTCCGACGCTGTATATGGATTTTTCTGATCCTTCGGTTGATGATGTCGAAGCACGTTACAAGGGTGATCATTTTTATTACATGCAGTTTGAAGAGAGTGACGCATTCGATAAGGCATTTGACGAGGCCATTGCAGCACGCAAACATATCTATCTTGCAGTAAACCCTAAATATTTTTCAAACAAGCGTGACCAGAAGAGTAGGCTTTCACAGACAATTTCGAAGCAGGTGCTGCTTGAAAACTACTACTATTTTTTCCATGAAATTGCACAGTTGGGCGGTTTTTATACAGAGTTTGAAGATTTTCTGGTGTACATCTTCAGTATGATTCATATGAAAAAATACGGCTTGACTTTTCTGACGCAGCCACACGAGATTTTCGAAAATGCGCAGCTTAAACTGCTATTCTCATTTCTGTTCCTCGGCCGCTGCAGCAATGCGAATTACTACAATACTTCTTCGCTTAAAAGTCTGGAACGCAATCAGTTTTTCTATCAGCGCCGTCTGAGTCGCAAGACACTGCTGTTTAATGACATTGTCAGTGAAATGGTGATGGTAGACGAATAAAAGGAGAGGCGTATGGCTCTGGCTATCATGTGTTCTGGCGGTGATGCGCCGGGCATGAATCCTGCGATTAAAAAATTCGTCGACTATGCGTTCAAGCGCGGGGAAAAGCATTATTTTATTTATGATGGCCTCGAAGGAATGATTGATGGCAGAATTGCTGAAGCATCGCATAGGGATGTCGCCGGCATCTTGCATCGCGGCGGTGCCATTATCCGGTCTTCTCGTTCCAAGCGTTTTTTTGAATACGAGTACCGAAAACAGGCATTTGAAAACTTGAAAAAACATGGGATTACCGGTCTGGTTGTGCTGGGCGGTGATGGTTCGTATCGGGCGATGCAGCGTCTCAGCGAAGAGTTCCCTCTCAATTTTGTCGGCATTCCGACAACGATTGATAATGATATTTATGGTACGGAGTATTGTCTGGGTGTCGATACGGCACTTAACGTGATCCGGGATGCACTGGATAAAATCCGAGACACGGCTTCAACATTTAGGCGTGCCTTTGTTGTTGAAGTGATGGGACGCGAGTGCGGTTACCTTGCCTTGGTGTCCGCACTTGCCAGCGGGGCGGAGATTTGTGTCGTTCCCGAGGCAGATTTTAATATCAGTGTTGAAGGGAAGATCCTGCAAAAAGAGGTCGAGGAAGGGAGAAGCTATATCCTTGCCATTGTCGCCGAAGGAACGGAACGCACCGGTGAAATAGCAAAATGGCTGGAGGAAGAGATAGGGTTCGAGACCCGAATCAGCATTTTGGGGCATATCCAGCGTGGCGGCAATCCAACGGTGACCGATCGCCTGATGGCATTTGAATTCGTTATACGGGCAGTAGACCATCTGCTGCAAAGCAGTGATTCAAACAAGGTTGTGGCTTACCGCGATGGCGCATATCACCTTATGGAAATAGACGATGTTGTTTCCAATACTTACAGAATAGATCAGGGGTTGCTTTCCAGTCTCAATCTGATCGACTGATATTACTATTTTATTACCGGTACCGTTTATTAATTATATTTTGGCATTTCCGTTGTAGAATAGTTCAATTTCCGAAAAAGGGATAGAAGATGTCTCGAATCATCATGGATGCCAATGAAGCTGTTGCCCGAGTGGCTTACAAAATCAACGAAGTGATCGCAATTTATCCCATCACTCCCTCTTCACCGATGGGAGAGCACTCCGATGAATACGCAGACCGCAGGGAACCGAATATTTTCGGAACCGTGCCCGACGTCATTGAGATGCAGAGCGAGGGCGGTGCCAGCGGAGCGGTGCATGGCGCACTGCAGGCCGGATCATTGGCGACCACGTTCACCGCGTCGCAGGGATTGATGCTGATGATCCCGAATATGCATAAAATTGCCGGTGAACTGACTCCGACAGTCTTTCACGTTGCGGCACGTTCGCTTGCTGCGCAGGCGCTCTCCATTTTCGGTGACCACACCGATGTTATGCAGTGCCGCCCGACCGGTTTTGCAATGCTTGCATCGTGCGATGCACAGGAGGCGCATGATTTTGCGTTGATCGCGCAGGCCGCTTCATTGATCGGTCGTATTCCCGTTTTGCATTTTTTCGACGGCTTCAGAACATCCCATGAGTTGATCAATATAGAATTACTCGATGATACTGTTTTAAAAGCGATGGTCACGGTCGAGATGGTCAATACGCATAAATCACGTGCCCTCGATCCGGAAGATCCGGTATTGCGCGGTACGAGCCAGAATCCAGACGTCTATTTTCAGGGGCGAGAGAGCGTCAATCGTTATTATGATGTTTTCGCAGCGATTATGCAAAAACAGATGGATCGGTTTGCTGATCTGACTGGTAGGCAGTACCGGCTCTATGAGTATCATGGATGTCCCAATCCGAAGAAACTGATTGTCATCATGGCTTCGGGTGCGAAAACTGTCAAG
>JANTHE010000110.1 GCA_024762585.1 Sulfuricurvum sp.
CATAACGACCTTCTTGTCGTGCACAGTGCCGGCGCCTACGGCTTCGGTATGGGAAGCAATTATAATACCCGCGGGCGTGCGGCGGAGGTGGCAATTGATAACGGAAATGACCGCTTGATCCGAGATCGGGAGACATTCGAAGATCTGGTTAAACCGGAACTGAAGTATTTGGATTGAGCTTTATGGAGCATGGTGTATAATGGCATCAATCCATGTGTGAGGAGGGTGATGTGAATCGTGAAGAGATAGAGAAGCTGACAACGCTTGAAGCCTGTCGCGAAGCCATCGATGCCATTGACAACAAACTGCTTGCACTGATCAACGAACGAATGACCGTTGTCGAGCGCGTTGGCGAAATCAAGAATGAAAGCGGCGCACCGATCTACCGGCCCGAACGGGAAAAGGCAATCTTACAACGCCTTGAACACCTAAATGATGCGCAAGGCGGTCTGCTCAACGCCGGGGCAATCGAAGCGATTTTTCTAGAGATTTTTGCAGTGGCACGCAACCTTGAGTTGCCTGAACGAATTGCTTATCTCGGACCCGAAGGCACCTTTACCCATCAGGCAGCGGAGAGCCGTTTTGGTGCGATGAGCGAGTACCTGCCCATGCGTACTATCAGCGGCGTTTTCAAGTCGGTAGAGAGTGGTCGGGCGAAATTCGGAGTAGTGCCGATTGAAAGCCGCCAGGACGGTGTCGTTGGAGAGACCCTCGATTTACTGGCCGTTTCACCGATGAAGATCGTCGCAGAGCTTTATATGCCGATTCATATGACCTTTGCGACAAAAGCTGCGCATATGGATAACATTAAGCGGATCTATTCAAAAGATAAAGGGTTTGGACAGTGTCGGCAGTTTCTCGATCAGCACGAAATGCACAATGTAGAGCAAATTCCGGTAGAATCAACTGCCCGCGCTGCCATTCTGGCTTCTGAAGATCCCGAAGCTGCGGCAATCTGCAGCCACATCGCTGCCAAACTTTACGGGGTGCCGATGCTGTTTGAAAACATTGAAGATGTGACAGACAACACAACCAGATTCCTGATTCTGAGTGATTTCAAGAATGCTGTCAGCGGCCAGGATAAAACATCAATACTGGCACGACTAAAAGATGCAAGAAAACCTGGAGCACTGGTACAGTTTTTACAGGATTTCGATGATGCCAAGATAAATCTAAGCAAAATAGAAAGTCGTCCTTCCCGCTCCAATGATGGGTTTGGCTACTGGTTTTTTATTGATTTTTACGGGCATATTGATGAGCCATATGTTCAGGAGATAGTTGCGAAACATTACGACGAGATCACCTGGCTGGGAAGTTACGTGAAAGGAGAGCAATGAGATTTAACAAGACACTTGATGCCATCAAGGTTTATGAAGCCGGAAAACCAATTGAACTGGTTGTCCGTGAATTCGGTATTGATTCCAAAGAGATTGTTAAATTGGCGAGTAACGAAAATCCATATGGCTGTTCTCCAAAAGTTCAGGAAGCTGTTCGTGGAAGTGTCGAAAATATGGCGCGCTATCCGGATGACTCCATGTATGGACTCAAGGCGGGGCTGGCAAAGCGTTTTGATGTCAAGACGCACGAAGTGATTATTGGTGCCGGATCGGATCAGGTGATCGAATTCGCAGTACATGCGAAAGCAGATTCGGAAAGCAAAATCCTTATCAACAGTATTACTTTTGCCATGTACGAGATTTATGCGAGGCATGTGGGGGCGGAAGTCATTCGAACCGCTTCACGCGAGCATGACCTTGATGCGTTTTATGCTCTTTACCTCGAGCACCGGCCTGCTATTATCTTTTTGTGTACACCGAACAATCCAACAGGTGATAGCATCGATGCAAGCGCCGTTATGGAGTTTATCGCCAAGATCGACAGCGAAACGCTGGTGATTGTTGACGGCGCATATATGGAGTATGCACGCTATAAGGACAGCGCTAAAGCACTTGAACCAAAAACATTGATCAGCACATTTGACAATGTACTGTATCTCGGAACTTTTTCCAAAGCATACGGACTGGGGGGTATGCGTGTGGGCTACGGAATCGCATCGCAAGAAATTATCACCGCGCTGTATAAGCTGCGCCCGCCGTTTAACATTACAACACTATCGCTTGAGGCGGCTTCAGCAGCCCTTGAAGACGACACATTTGTGCAGATGTCGATTAAAAAAAGCTTTGAAGAGATGGAGCGCTATGAAGCGTTTGCCGACGCCAAGGGGATTCGTTTTATCGAGAGTTATACCAACTTCATCACGCTCTGCCTGGGCGAGGGTACCGATTCGACAGTGGTGGCAGATGCGCTGCTGCGGCAGGGAATGATCGTACGCGATCTGGCCGGGTACGGACTCAATGCGATCCGGGTGACGGTCGGGCGGCCCGAAGAGAATGACCGTTTCTTTGCGCTGGCAGAAGCGCTGATCTAAAGTCGGAAATGTGGGATGAACGCAGCTCAGCCGTTCAAGCCTCACACTGTGATACGGCCGCTGGGATGGCTGGCCATATCTCTTGTGGCATTTATGCTCTGCTCTTTCCTTTTTATTCAATCGTTTTGGCAGTATGAAATAGATGTGGCAAAACTGAAAAAGCCTGATGACAGTACTTTGCTGCTTCAGCGGCTTGATAGTCTGGACATCGATTATCGTATCGGAAAAGACGGCACGGTGAAAGTATCAAGCTACGACCGGGAACGTCTTAAGGAAGCCGGGGTGGAGCCGATTGGGGGAATGTCATCACCTTCGTATTTTTATCAAGCGGTATTGCTGGTGGTGCTGATTCTTCTTGCTGTCGTGGTGATGGTAATGGGGCGTACCGTGTATGCATTGCTCAAACAAGGTGTTTTCGGTATTTGGGGACCTGAGGTGGCAGAAGATGATGTGACGTTCATCAAGACGGTTTCAGAGGGGAAACGGGATCATGGGCCATCAGAATCTTCACAAATACCGAAAAGCGAATGGCAAGGCCTGCTTGAAGATGAGCATCCCCAGAGCATTGCAATCTACCTGCTTGGTTTGGACAGTGAAGCGGCAGCGGAGGCGCTGGAGGTACTCTCCGAAGATATCCGCGACGCAGTGTGGGAGCGAATGGCGTTGAGCGGAGCATGTACGCCGGAGCTGGAGAATGCCCTTCAGATGCTCTATTCGCGTAAACGCAAAGCACTGCAGAGGCGAAGTCGTCCGGCGGAACGCACCGAGAAGATGGCTGCGATCTTCAAACTGCTTTCTGCGGATACCCGCCGCCTGTGCATCACTGCACTCAAAAAGGCAAATCCTGAAGACCCTTTGATCGGTTTGCTTGAAACTGAATCTTGATAAAAAGAAGCTTGATAATAGGCCGTTTTCGCTAAGATTCGGTCACGTATTGATCCGGTAATCCGGGTAGGAGAGTGAGGATAGGATGCAGTCAAGACCTACATATGATTATACCGCACTGGAAGAGCAGTGCCATTCCATCCGGGAGCGAATACTCTCTGTTGTCAGTAAAAATGGAGGCCATTTAAGTTCTACTCTTGGCGCGACCGAGTTGATTGTGGCGATGCATGCCGTGTTCGATTCGAAAAAAGATCCTTTCATTTTCGATGTTTCGCATCAGGCATATGCGCACAAACTGCTTACCGGCCGCTGGGAAGCTTTTGAGACATTACGACAATTCGGAGGTATCAGCGGCTACACCAAGCCCAGTGAAAGCCCGCATGATTACTTTGTCGCAGGCCACTCTTCTACGTCCATTTCCTTGGGTGTCGGCGCCGCCAAAGCCATTGCCCTCAAAGGCGAGCAGGATGAGCGTATCCCTGTTGTCATGATCGGTGACGGGGCATTGAGCGCGGGTATGGCTTATGAAGCGCTCAACGAACTCGGTGAGCGAAAATACCCGATGGTGATTATTCTCAATGACAATGAAATGAGTATTGCCAAACCCATCGGGGCGGTCAGCCGGATGCTCAGTTCCGCGATGGCCAGCCCATTTTATCAAAGAATCAAGCGTGGAACGGAGGCCTTTGTAGACAATTTCGGCGAGGGGGCACATTATCTCGCCAAACGGTTTGAAGAGTCGTTTAAACTGATTACACCGGGTATCATGTTCGAAGAGATGGGCATCGAGTATATCGGCCCCGTAGACGGGCACGACATCAAACAGCTTGTAGAGACTTTTGAAACGGCAAAGGCATTGGGGAAACCAGTACTCATCCATGCGCAGACCGTGAAGGGCAAGGGCTATAAGATCGCCGAAGGGCAGCATGAACAGTGGCACGGCGTAGGACCATTCGATATCGAGAGTGGAGTGTCGAAGAAGAAAAAGAGCACTGTAAAAAGTGCCACGCAGATTTATACCGAAGCGCTGATGCGTCAGGTTGAACTGAATGATAACATTGTCGGAGTTACGGCAGCAATGCCCAGTGGAACAGGCTTGACACCGCTTTTGGAAGCCTATCCTGATCGGTTTTGGGATGTGGCGATTGCCGAGCAGCACGCGGTGACCTCGATGGGTGCATTGGCCAAGGAAGGATTCAAACCGTTTTGCACCATTTACTCTACCTTTTTGCAACGCGGGTACGACCAGGTCATCCATGATGTTTGCCTGATGGATCTTCCGGTCGTGTTTGCAATGGATCGTGCCGGAATTGTCGGCGAGGATGGGGAGACGCATCAAGGCGCGTTCGATGTCAGTTTTCTTCGAGCCATCCCGAACATGTCACTTTGCGCACCGCGCGACGAACGCTCAATGCATCAGGCTGTGGCATTCGCCGCAGCTTTCGAGCGACCGCTCGGCCTGCGCTACCCGCGTGGAGCATTTTTGGAAGCGGAACTGCCCGAGTCGGTTCCGTTCGAATATGGCAAGTCTCAGCTGCTGATCGAATCAGAAAGTGATATTCTCCTGATTGGCTACGGCAACGGTGTCGGTCGTGCTGCGCAAACGCGCATGCTGATGAAAAGCGATGCCGCGCTGCTGGACCTGCGCTTTGTAAAACCGCTTGATGGCCAACTGCTGCAGCAGTTGGCATCGAAACACAATCGTTGGTATGTTTTCAGTGATTCGGCAGCGATGGGCGGCGTCGGAAGTGCTTTGCTGGAGTGGCTGGCCATCCATGGAAAAAGTAATGTTTCACTTGAAACGTTTGAATATGATGATGCGTTTATCAAACATGGTGCGACACCGGTAGTGGAAGAGGCCCTCGGATTGCAGCCGCAACAGCTTGCCAAGCGCATAGAAGGGGTGTGAGTCAGTGAAAAGTGAACGCAAGGCGGAGTGGATATTTGTCACATTCGTTGTAGTGCTCGGAGCATTGATATTGATGAAAACAGTTCGTTTGAACTGGTATGACGGGAATCTGCAAGTCACGATTGTCCAGCAAAAAGGCAGCTTATCATACCTTGATGTACCCCGCAATGCATCAGACTCAAGAACAATGCCCATGAAGCGCATTGATTTTTATCAGGGCAGAATGCTGGAAAATTCTCAATATGGAAAATTGGGCTATACATCGAACTTCTTTCTGGACATCAAAACGGATATGCTGGTCGCAAAACCGGCACTGTACCGTTTCGATGTGTCATCCGATGACGGCTTTCGGCTGAAGATCGATGGTAAAACCATCTGCGAACATCCGGGTGACCGACCCTTTGCCGCAACCCGCTGCACTACAGTGCTTTCAAAAGGGAAACACCGGTATGAACTCGGCTATTTTCAGGGCGGAGGACCGATGGGGTTGAAAGCGACCTATGGCGAGGCGTCATCACAGCACCGTTTCGTCGTCGGAGAGGACAGCAGCACGATCACATTTGAAAAGAGTCAAAAATGATGTCGGTACTCAAGGCGAACAAAGAGGTCGCTACTTATACTGTCGCAGTGTTGATTATTGCGTTCGCAACCTATTTTTTCAATTATTACAATCCTGCCGCCGTTTTCTGGGATGAGAACTATCATATCGCCTCGGCGCAAAAGTATATTGAGGGCGTTATGTATATGGAGCCGCATCCGCCGCTTGGGAAGCTTTTTATTGCATTGGGAGAATGGCTGCTGCAC
>JANTHE010000111.1 GCA_024762585.1 Sulfuricurvum sp.
GGGAAAAAGGTAACCATCATCGAACCCGAGCTCGAACAAGCCATCACCAAAACATTCCGAAGCGAGATCGATCTGTTCAAAATCCTCGAACATGCGAAGAAGCTCGACGCCGAAACCTACCTTGCCACCCACGGATCACAGCAGTTTCTCGTCAAGATCAAAGACGACATCCCCATGGCGATTTCATACAAAGATGCTTTTGAAAACAGAATCCGCATCCTTTTTTCCAAACAAAAAATCAACCGAAACCTGGACGCACTCCTCTTTGAACCGCGCATCCCTGCCGGGTTTGATATCCTTAGAGAGTAACGGTTTGCTGCATACACTGCTCAACCCGGTTTCTGCCGCTGTATTTGGCAAGATACAGCGCCTTGTCTGCACTTTGATAACACGCTTCAACTGACTTGCCGCATTCACAGACACCGATACTGATGGTAAAATGTATTGTCTCATCAACAGCTATTTCCAGTGCGCGTTTTCGCATCCTGTCGGCAATAATCAAGGCATTCTCACGGGAGGTATGCGGCAAGATCACAGCGAATTCTTCCCCGCCGATTCGACAAAAGCTGTCCTCTTTGCGCAGCATGATATTCAGCGATTCGCACAAGGTAACCAGCACCTTGTCACCAATGGCATGTCCGTAGCGATCATTGATTTTTTTGAAATGGTCGATATCGATCATCAGCAGTGAAACAAGATAGCCGTAGCGTCTGCTGCGCTCAAACTCTTTTTGCATGGTTTCATCAAAATAGCGTCGGTTCCATACTTTTGTCAGCGGATCGGTCAGGCTGATGCGCTCGAGTTCGATCTCATCCAGATACTCTCGGGTGATATCGGTAAATACGACACTGAAACGTTGATCATCAGACTGCTTCAGTTTGGCAGCTTTCACCTGAAAATAGTAAACATCATCTTCTACTTTAATCTTGGCAATATGTCTTTTTTCAGGACGGTTCGCGGCATATTCTACCCAGGTTTCATGCTCCATTTCCGGCGCTAAAAATCCATCCTCAATCACAAAAAAATCGCAAATACAGTTGTACTTTTCTTTAAAAGCGTCTATGGATGCAATCGCCGTTGGCAAATAACTGAAAAACGTTCTGTTGACATCGATGATCTCCACTCCATCAGTGACAATGATCACATTTGAAGAGGAGTCGATAATCTCTTTATAATACGCTTTTTGCCGCTTTTGGAAAAAGAAGGTGATCCACCCAAGCAGCGCGATCAAAATACTCATAGCCGTAAAAAGAAGCATCTTCAGGCTGGTCGATTTCGAACGCAGATCCTCAATGGCTATCGTCTCTATACTCCTGAACAGCATCATGCAGCCTAACGGTGCACCTGTATCGTCAAGCAGCGGGACACCGGTTTGCAAAAAACCGTCAGCTGCCGTGTATGATGGTTTGGAACAACTGTCAGTGCCGGCAGCAGACGCTGCACGTTCAATCAGCGTTTTACTAGCATGCTTGTTGGCCACATAGTAAGGACCGGCAAACATTCCGCTAAACGGATCGCGCAATGTACCGCTGGTGGCTTCGTTCGCCAGCACGACAGCATCAATCTTTTTTCTTTGCAGTGCATC
Source organism: Sulfuricurvum sp. (assembly GCA_024762585.1). Lineage (GTDB taxonomy): Bacteria > Campylobacterota > Campylobacteria > Campylobacterales > Sulfurimonadaceae > Thiomicrolovo. The sequence goes on from JANTHE010000111.1 coordinate 1,586, forward strand.
TGAAATAGAATTGAAATGTGTATGCACATACAGCATGCGGCTGCACGGAGCTCCATCCAGTGGAACTGCAGCGGTAATCAGCAGATCCTCCTCGTTGCCCTGCAAAAAGACAGCAGGAGCATTACACCCTTTTTTCGGCGCTGCATCCGGCACGATTTTCTGCTGCGTTCTCCAGCTGCGGTAAATGCCCTCTTCGTCTGTGACCTCCAGCCACACGTTTTTAAACGGAGTCTCATCGCGCATCGTCTCTATGTATTGGCTGTATTTCTTTACGGCATCACTGCGGCTTTGCGGCAATGTTTTCAGGTCGCTGTTTTGAGAAAGCGAAATTGCCAACGCGAGCGTTGTCTGCATTTTGGATGTCACCAGCTGCTCTGCCTGCTCACGCATCTGTGCCGATGCCTCTTCGTAGCGTGTCTTGATCTGAGCAGTCGTGTCCGCATCGATCTTCTTGTAGGCGAAAAACAGCAAAATAACGGCCGCTGCAAAAAATAGAATCAGCAATTGGCCGCGCGTCAATCCAAGCGTTTTCATATTGTATAATCACCAAAAAATACGGTGTCGTCTTTAAATGGCTGCAGCAAAAACAGCTCCGTTGCCCTATTCGGTTCTACAGGTTTGCTGAAATAGTACCCTTGTGCGACTGCACAGCCGTGACGCTGCAAAAATCGCACTTCTGCTTCTGTTTCCGCCCCCTCAGCTATGGTCGTAAACCCGAGTGTTTCGGCCATCTGGATAATCGTACTGACAATCTGTCGGTCCTTATCGTCCTTGAGTACGCCCTTGACAAACGACTGATCGATTTTCAACTTGTCTACCGGAAACTTTTTAAGATAGCTCAGCGACGAATATCCGGTTCCGAAATCGTCGATGGCAAACATGATTCCCATCGTCTTGCAGGTCTGCATTACATTGAGCAACTCCTGATTGCTCTCCAGCAACATCCGCTCTATCAGCTCCAGTTCGATATGGTGTGCTGCTTTGGGATAGCGTTCAAAAAGGTTTTCAAGCAGTGTCAACAACTGTGCGGGTTTCCCTAGCTGCCGTGCGGCAAGATTGAGCGCAACATGAAAATCGCGATCCGGTTCGGCCGCGGCCAGCGCATCCGCAAAAGCAAACGCCTGCGCATAGAGCTGCTCGCTGATCGTAATTATCAGATCACTCGCTTCTGCCATCGGGATAAATCTGCCCGGCGGAATGGACTCGCCCTCGCTGTTTTTCCATCTGGCCAGTGCTTCGAATCCCGTAATTTCTCCATCTATCAAAGATACTTTTGGCTGATACTGAAGAAAAAACTCATTCCGCTCTATACCTTCATGCAGCTGATGCTCCAGCGCAAGCATCTGTGGAGCGTTACCCTCTATTTGCGCACTATAAAAGAGCGTACTTCCTTTGCCGGCGTGTTTTGCCTGCTGCAGCGCGATATCCGCTTTTCGCAAGATAGCATCTGCATCGGCGGCGTCATACGGATAGAGCGCGATTCCGATACTGCAGCTAAGATAAACCATGGTGTCGGCGATACCAAACGGTACGGCAAAGAGCTCCTGAATCTGCACTGATTTCAAATGGAGTGCCTCATCGTCAAGATCGGTATAGAGTATGCCAAACTCATCCCCGCCGATATGTCCCACGGCGACTGCATCTTCACATAACGACTGCAGCCGGTCGGCGATCAGCTGCAGTACCCGGTCGCCGGACATCAGCCCCAGGCCGTCGTTCACTTTTTTGAAATTATCAATATCCAGCAGCAGCAGTGCCAGCTGCTGCGCCGACGACTGTGAAACAATAGTCGTATCCAGCCGTTCCATGAATGCAAACCGTCCCAGCAAGCCGGTCAGTGGGTCATACTCGCCAATATGCAGATAGTGCTCGAGCGTTTTATTCCTGCTGGCGATCTCCGAGCTGACGGCCCCGTAACCCAATAGCGCTTCATCATGGTAGACCGCACTGATCACAATCCGCTCCCTGTAAACTTCTCCGCTTTTTTTACGGTTGAGCAGCTCGCCTTCCCAGTGGTGTTTTCGCTCAATACTCTCCCACAGTCTCTCATAAAATGCGGCATCCTGATGCCCGGACGATTTCAGCGCATGCGGTGTCTGTCCGATAACCTCCGCTTTCGTATAGCCGGTCATTTTGCAAAAGGCTTCGTTGACATAAAATATACGGCGTTCGGTATCCGTCAAAAGCACACTTTCATAAGAGTGGTTCACCAGCGCGTTGAAAAAATGAACACGACGCTGCTGCTCGGTGGTAACGGTGATATCAAATATCGTTGCGACAAGAAAGTGGTTTCCGCCGATTTTGAGTACTTTTCCTTTCGATTCTATCCGCTTTCGATGCCCTTTGAATGTTGTAATACCATATTGAAGCTGCCATCCGCTGCTGGTGTGCAGTGCCTTTTTGATCGCCGAACCGATACGCTCCCGATCCGACACATCTACCATAGAGAGACACGCTTCAATAGAGTGCAAAGGGTCAGATTCCTTTTCAATAATCTGCCACAGTCCTGCCGTTGCATGAAACGATTTGCCCCTGACGTCATAAGTCCATGCCCCTGTTCCGGCCATCGATTCCGAGGCGTTGAGGAGCGTTTGGTACTTGTCTCTTTTGCGCTCGCTGCGCCGGTAAAACCAAAAAGCGTACAGACAGAACAGTCCAAACAGCAGTGTGTCCGCAACCATATCGGGCATACCGCCAAAATGGCTCCCCTTCGCCACAAAAATGGGCTCCATCCACCAATGAAACACCCCATGAATGATCACCAGAACAAAAAACCCTGCCGCCAACATCCACATTCTCTTACGCATTTGACTAAACAATTACCCTTTATCATTATTTTTGATAAGTTTATGATACTATACCATAAAGTAGTCTGTCGTTATAATTGATATTATTATCGTCAAGCAAGGCGAGGCATTATGCAAAAGCGAAAAAAACTGGATACCGTTTCGGCATTGATCGATGCATTCTACCACGAACAAAATATATTTGATGCACTGCAGCTGTCGCACCGTCAGCTGCAGTGGCTGGCCAAAGGGCTTTTTCAGGCCTGCTGCGCCCATGCCCAGCGCGATGAAATGCTCCGTTTCGGGGCGGAAGTCTATGAGGCCAAGTTGGCGTTTGGCAAATTCGCGGTCGTCCTGAACAGCCTGATGCTGCTGCTTGACGATGCGCAGCGCCAGCAGTTTCTTACGATCAGGGAAATCATCGCCGAAGGGTACGCGCGCGAAAAACTCGCCGCGGAAATCGAAAACATGAAAATCCTGGGCAGCCGTTTTCCCTCCGGCATCAGCGGTGAACAAAGAACGCTCTCCGAAGCGCACATTACATGGCTGCGCCACTGGAGCCGCCTCGTGCTGCAGGTGCACGGTGATTTTTCCGCCCTCGATGACGAAACACACTGCACGATCTCTACCTGGCTCAAACGGGGCGGCAAACACTACTTCAGCGATGCAGAATCGTTACAGAAGTTCACCGACATTCATACGCAGATTCATGCCCTGGCCAAACAGGCATTCGATCTTGTGCGTCAGGCGCGCTGGTTTGATTTCATGCTGCTGTACCTTGACGTGCGCTCCTTTTCCATGCGCCTGCGCGAACAGATTCGGCTGCTGTTTGCGTATGAGCAGCTGGTATTGGTGGAGTATGACGCGCTGACGGGTCTTGGCAACCATATCAAACTGGTAAACGATCTCAAAAACGTCGCCGAGGGTTACTTTTTGCTCATCAATCTCAAAGACTTTTCAAAAGCGAATATGCTCTACGGACGCGCCTACGGCGACAAGCTTCTTCAGGAGACTGCCGGGCGGCTTGCGCAGACAGAAGGGGTACGCGACGCCTACCGGACTTTTGCCGATGAGTTCGCCCTGATTCTCGAACCGCAGCGCGCGCAAGAGAGCGTGCAGCGCCTCTTGCAGACATCGGAGCAGAACCATGCGCTCTTTGCCGCCATGAGCCTCTATGCCTGCGGGGGAACCATCGACGAGACCATTCTGGAGCGCTGTGAATACGGCCTGCTGCTGGCCAGGCAAAAGCATCGCTCTTTTATCGATGCGAACGAACTGGACTACGCCGGCATTATGGTCTTTGCCGAAAACCTTAAAACCGCCGACCTCCTTCGCGCCGCCGTCGGTGCCGGCAGGGTCATTCCCTATTTTCAGCCCATTGTCGAGGCCAAAAGCGGCGCGATCGTGAAATACGAAGCGCTGATG
>JANTHE010000112.1 GCA_024762585.1 Sulfuricurvum sp.
TATAATTAGGCTTCTACTGTCAATCTCGATGACAGTATGAACATTACCGCGTGGATTAAAGTCGGCTGTCAATTTCATCCATTTTGGTTTGAGTTTACGCTCAAGTACTTCATAGATTTCATTTGCACTGTTTTCATGCGAAATATGACGTTCGCGGAACGAATTGATATAAAGCTTGATCGCCTTGAGTTCAACTACCCATGCATCCGGCGTATATTCGAGATAAATCGTGGCAAAATCCGGATAACCACTGCGGGGACACAGACAACTGAATTCCGGCAATGTCATTTTAATCACATAATTACGTTGATGCTCATTTGGCCATATTTCCAGATCTTTTTCAACATCAAAATTCGCAACAATCTCTTCACCGTACTTCACCCACTCTCCTTTATCGTATCAATAGGGCTTAGATAATTTCCCTGGATAATATCAATTCCTATTCGCTCAACAGCATGATACTTCATTTCATCTTCGACCTTACCGATCCAACTGCGACACTTCAATTGTTGAATTGTATATATCAGCCCTTTGATTATCGCCTCTGTTTTAGGCTCGGTAATTGTGTTTGTCAAGTGGGAATCAAAACGGACAATGTCGACGTCAAGATCATTAAGATAACGCAGGGAACTGTGCAAACCTCCAAGCCGATCAAGTGCAATGCAGATCCCGGCCCTGCGATAAGCCTGCAACCGTGTATTAAACTGTTTAACATGGTGGTAGTAACTGTTCTCGCTAATGACAAATACCACTCTTTCGTCTATCGTTTCATTGTTTGAAATCAGCATCATAACGTGTTCAAAAAAGTGGGGATTTCGCAGCGATGAGGGTGCTACATCAATGGCAATCTTTTGATTGGTTTGAAGTTTTAAAAGTTGTTTAAGTGCCTCTTCAGTTTGAATCTCGTCAAACAAACGTACAAGACCCAGCCGATGAATCACGGGCATAAAACGCTTCTGATGGATTAATTTTCCATCTGCGGTCACAAGCTTGACAGCCATCTCGAAAAGTAATGCCGTTTTATCTTCATAAGCAGCCTGATAACGATAGGAAAATGATCGTGATTCAAAGGCTTCCATGACAAGACTTTCAATCGTATCGGGATCAATATCTTCCTCGCTCTTTCCCTCCACTTTTATGTTTTCAGCTTGCAGTTCAAAAAGCCATTCTATAATTTTGTCCAATGATTTCGTTCGGGTGGTATCTGTCATAGAACCGACAAGATCAATTTCAATATCATCAATACTGAAATGCTGCAACTTGACACAAATCACGTCCATTAAAGAACGGTACACTTCTTGCGTTCCCTCCAGAGCAACTAAAAAATCTCCGCCTTTAAAGTGCGAAATCGGGATGCGTGCCAATTTTCGCTCGGTAAAATGGTTCGAAATCCTATCTGCAACGCGTTGCAAAATTTTATCGCCATTCGCAAATCCATACCGCTTATTGATGTCTGTTAGATTCACGACACTGAGCAAAATAAACGTATATTCTTTCTTTTCAATCTCTCTTTGCATCAAACGTGAGAAATATTCCCGTGTAAATGTGTGAGTAATAGGATCCGTAATACGTTCATCAAATCCCTGATAGATCAGATAAAACAGATAATACACCATTACCCCCAGAACTCCGAAAGCAATGATGACAAAAGTATAGGGTATTTCGTGAAAGTAGCGAAGTAAAACAGATGATACAGTGATCACTGCCAGCGCAAATACTGGCAGCCCCATGCGTAGTGCCAGTTTAAACCGGTTTTCGCGCTCTTTTTCTTCGGTGTACAGCATCAGGTTTTACACATCAAACGTCGAGATGCTTGACGTCCTTGGCATGGGTTTCAATGTAATTGCGGCGCGGTTCGACCTCATCGCCCATAAAGAGATTGAACGAATCGCTTGCGGTTTCGGCGTCTTCAATGGTCACACGAAGCAATACCCGGTTTTCCGGGGTCATCGTCGTCTCCCAAAGCTGTTCGGGATTCATTTCACCCAGGCCTTTGTACCGCTGGATATAAGAGCCCTTGCGGGCATACTCCTTGATCGACTCCAGTATATCGAGCGGATCGCCGCCAAGATCGATCTCCCATTCACTCATTTTGTCAAATACAAAGCGGGCTTCATTGAAATGCGGTGCGGTAAAGAGTTCGTCGTTGATACGCAGCTCCTCCATCCCTTCTTCTGTTTGGACAAACAGATGAATCTCCTCGTCGGTGACAAGTTTGGAGAGAATGTTATTTCCGCGATCGGCAAGAAAGCGTTCCACTTCCTCATACATCTTCTGTGAGTCCAAACCGATAAGATCGGGGTTTTCGATGAAATGGCGGATCAGGCTCACCAGGGAATAGCGCCGCTCCAGCGCATCAAGACTGCCACGATAGTGATCAACCATTTTGAAATAAGAAACAAGATCGTTATGGCCAATCCCTTCGATATCAAGGGATTCCACTCCGTTTTCAATCAAAAAATCGTTCATGACGCGATCGTCTTTGAAATAGATCTCCTTTTTCCCCTTCTTATACCGGTACAGCGGCGGCTGGGCAAGATAGAGATAGCCGTTTTGAACGATGGTCGGGAAATAGCGGAAAAAGAACGTCAGCAGCAGCGTCTGAATATGCGAACCGTCCACATCGGCATCCGTCATGATAATGATCTTGTGATAACGCAGCTTCTCTTCATTAAACTCTTCACCAATACCGCAACCGAGCGCCGTGATCATATTGGTAATTTCATCGGATTTAAGAATCTTGTCCAAACGGGCTTTCTCGACATTGAGAATCTTGCCTTTAAGCGGCAATATGGCCTGGAAAACACGGTCACGTCCCTGTTTGGCCGAACCACCCGCCGAATCGCCCTCCACCAGGTACAGTTCGCTGATCGTAGCATCTTTGCTCTGACAGTCAGCGAGTTTCCCCGGCAGTGTGCCAACACTCATAGAGTCTTTACGTCGAGTAAGGTCACGTGCTTTTTTCGCGGCTTCACGTCCTTTGGCCGCCAACAGCGCTTTTTGTACGATCGCCTTCGCTTCGATGGGGTTCTCTTCAAAATATTTCGAAAGCTTTTCGTATGAAAGCTTCTGTACCAATGGACGAACATAGGTATTACCGAGCTTCCCTTTGGTCTGTCCTTCAAACTGAGGTTCGGGTACACGTGCGGAGACAATGGCGATCAATCCCTCTTTGACATCATCTCCGCTGATCTTGACATCTTTTTCTTTAGCATTTCCGTTTTGAGCATTGTAGGTGGAAATAGCCCTTGTCAGTGCCGCACGGAACCCTGCTTCATGCGTACCGCCGTTCGGAGTGCGGATATTGTTGACAAAACTGTATACTTTTTCATCGTAGGCATCGTTATACATCAAGGCGATATCGACTTCGATGTCCTCGATTTTCGCATTGTATTCGAAGGGCGAAGCGATCTGCGTTTTTTTGTTGAGATCGGAAACGAACTGGGTGATACCCCCTTCGAAATGATAGGTCTCGTCATGACCGTCACGTTCGTCTTTGAACACGATTTTAATCTGGGGGTTGAGATAGGCAAGCTCTTTAAACCGTTTTGAAAGATATTCATATTCAAAAGTTACAGTTTCTGTGAAAATTGAAGGGTCAGGTGCAAATTCAATCGTGGTTCCGTGTTTACGGGTATTACCGGTAATCTCTAGTGCATTTTGAGGAATTCCCTGCTTGAACTCCTGCTCATGAATTTTACCGTCACGGTAGATTGTCATGTGCAAGGTGGCACTAAGTGCGTTGACAACCGAAACACCGACTCCATGCAAACCACCGGACACCTTGTATGTATCTTTATCGAATTTTCCGCCGGCATGGAGAACAGTCAATACAACTGTTGCAGCTGAAACTTTTTCTGTCGGATGCATGTCAGTTGGAATACCGCGGCCATTATCGCTGATAAGAGCTGTACCGTTTTTGGTCAAGGTGACGGTAATTGTATCGCAGTAACCTGCCATTGCTTCGTCAATAGAGTTATCGACGACTTCATAGATCAAATGATGAAGACCACGGTGACCGGTATCGCCAATATACATTCCCGGACGTTTGCGAACTGCTTCAAGTCCTTTAAGGACTTTGATGTTTCCTGCACCGTAATTTTGTTCCATTGTTACTCCCAAGTGAAAGGCACTTCAAATAGGTTTCATTCTATCGAAAATGTAATAAGAAACGTGTTAGAAGAGAGTATTTGCACTGTTGAGGTTATCTGACACAGTATGTATCAGATAACAATTGGCATTACGATTGTTTTAAAAGAGCCTTCTTGCAGTAAAAATGGCAGATTGGGTTCATTCAGGCCAAGTGAAAAAGTATTTTCATGAATTTGTCCTAAACAATCAAGAATATAACGACTATTGACAGCAAGTACGATTGTTTCTTTTATCCCGGTTTCAACTTCGATTTCAGTTGTTGCTCTATTGTTTTCATCGCTGAGGCTTTCAAAATGGATCCGATTCGGATCAAGTGTCAGCTTTAGGTCGTTAGAAATAGTGGTAATTTGTTTGATCGCTTCAATAAAATCGGCTTTGGGCAATTTGAGATTATAATTGGTAGAAGAGGGGATGATTCTGTTGTAATCGGGAAACTTTCCATTTATCAATTTTGTGAAGAAGATAAACTGATCGGATTTTATCATCAGATGAATAGCATCATAATATATTTCAATGTTACTGGTGAAAATCTTTTGAATTTCTACAATCGCTTTTTTAGGGATGATAAGAGCAAGTTCATCATCTCCTGACTGAGGTATTGTGATGATTGCCAGTCTGCGTGTATCTGTAGCAACAAAGTTTATCTGTTCTTTTTTGATATCGATTAACGCGCCATTGAGTTCGAACTTTGGATTGTTTGTATCGGCCGCAGGAGTGATTTTCTTTAATGAATCAATTAAGAGCGTTGAATCTATTTTAATGTTGGGTTTATTTTCAATTTCAGGAAAATGAGGATATTCCTGGGCATTGAACATTGGAAGCCTGAAATCTGAATGGCCTTGAGAAATGTCGAGCATATTATCAATGGATTTAAGTTCAATATTGCCGTTGGAGAGTATTCGCACGATATCTAATAGTTTTTTACCATTAACTGTTGCCATTCCCGGTTCGGTAACAGTAATCTGGTCAGATTCAATCAAGAGACCAATTTCAAAATCTGTAGCTTTTACAGTAAGGGTATTAGAAGCGGTTGCTTCGAAATAAATATGTGAAGTGATCTGTGAAAGATCTTTTTTTTCCAAGAAAGGCTGTGAATGGATCAGGATGTTTTCCAAAACAGTTTTCTCTATTTGAAACAGCATCGAAGCTCCTGTATATATTTAAATTTATAGTAGATAATAGTAGTCTGGACTGTTTTTGTGAAAAAGCCCAGAGATGCCCAAAAAACAGGGTATCTGTGATGTGAATAAAGCATGATAACTTCTTCACATCTGTTCACTGGAAACATTATATCTTTTTTTATTTGCAAAGAAAATATGCCTTGCTGCCGCATCCTCAATCTTTTTTTGAGGGCATAGCTGAGATCTTGTTATAGAGTTCATTTATTTTAACTTTAAAGTTTTCATCTTTTTCAAGCAGGGAATGTATTTTTTTCATTGTATGGCTGACGGTGCTGTGGTCTTTCATTCCGAAGTATTGGGCTATTTGGGGCATAGACATAGGGGTGAGTTCTCTTGTAAGGTAAATGGCGACTCGCCGGGCGTTGACAATATTACGTACACGGCTTTTCGATCGGATTTCACTGGGTTTGACATTCAGTTCAATGCTGATCGTCTTCATGAT
>JANTHE010000113.1 GCA_024762585.1 Sulfuricurvum sp.
CATTTTCCTGGCCCATTGAAGCCCAGGTATCCGTTGTGACAACAGTCGCTCCGATGATTGCGGTATCGGGATCGTTGCCCACTCGGATCAGCGCGCCGCTTTGCCTGGCGATTTCAAGCGCTTCGGCAAGCACAGCGGCATCGACTTCATACCCTTTTGGCGTCGCGATTCTTAGTTCGAATCCGAGTTTGGCTGCCAACATCAACCATGAATGTGTCATATTGTTTCCGTCACCGACATAGGCGACTACAGGGTTTTCCGCATGGCCATGTTCGAGCATCGTCATATAATCTGCCAGCAGCTGCACCGGGTGATAACTGTCCGTCAGTCCGTTGATCACCGGTACGCTAGAGTTGGCCGCAAACTCTTCGAGCATGCTCTGTTCGAACGTACGGATCATCACCATATCGCACATGGATGAGATCACCCGCGCAGTATCCTTGACCGGCTCACCGCGCCCCAGATGAATGTCTCGGTTGGAGAGAAAAAGGCCCTGACCGCCCAGTTGGTAAATCCCTGTTTCGAAACTGACGCGGGTGCGTGTGGAACTTTTTTCAAAAATCATCGCAAGCGTCTGCTTCTCGAGGTAGGGGTTATGAACGCCGCGTTTGCATTCGGCTTTGATCTTGAGTCCCAGATTAATAATCTCGAGGATCTCTTCTTTGGTGTACTCTTTAAGGGTAAGAAAATGTCGCATATTCGCCTCGTGGCGTAACGGGTCTCCCCGGAATGAAAGCGCCCATTATATCGCAAAGTAAAATAGAACGTGTTTATACGTCCTTTAGGCAAGAAGTCCGGCGACCTCTTTGGCATGATAACTGATGATAATATCCGCCCCGGCACGCTTGAAACCGACCATCGTCTCCATCATCACCCGATCGTAATCGATCAGTCCCGCACTGCCGGCATGTTTAAGCATCGCGTACTCGCCGCTGACGTTGTAGACAGCCAGCGGCAGCGTTGTACTTTCACGGATGTCACGGATAATATCCATATAGGCCAGCGCAGGTTTGACCATCAGAATATCTGCTCCCTGCATTTCGTCCGAGATGCTTTCGGCAATGGCTTCACGGCGGTTGGCCGGGTCCATCTGATACGTCGCGCGGTCGCCGAAAGACGGGGTGGACTCCGCTACGTCCCGGAAAGGCCCGTAGTAGCCGCTGGAAAATTTCGTAGAGTAGCTCATGATGGGCAGGTTTTCAAACCCGTGATCATCGAGTGCCGTGCGCAGGGTTTCGATAATGCCGTCCATCATCCCCGAAGGTGCAATCAAGTCTGCTCCGGCTTTGGCATGGATGATCGCCTGCCTTCCCGAGATCTCAAGTGTGGCGTCATTGTCAACCGTTTCATGAACATGATCGATAATGCCGCAGTGACCATGGTCGGTGTATTCGCAAAAGCACAGATCGGTCACGACAAACATGTCAGGATGCGCCTGTTTGATCGCACGCACCGCCTTGGCAATAATCCCGTTTTCATCCAGCGCATCGGAGCCCACCGAATCCTTGACGTCGGGAATACCGAACAAAATGATGGAAAAAATCCCCAGCACCTTGAGGTTTTCGCACTCGCGTATCGCTTCGTCAATGCTCATCTGGAAAACGCCGGGCATCGAAGCTACTTCTGTCTTGATCCCTTCTCCCGGACGCACGAAAAGCGGATAGATAAAATCGTCGATACGGACATGGTTTTCACGCACCAGAGCGCGCAGATGGGAATTAAGCCGGTTACGGCGGAAGCGTTGGAACATAGTTTTGCCTTGAATTCGTTATAATCGCAATTATACAATTCCATCGTTAAAGATCCGTATGTGCTGAAAAATATAAAAACTTCTGATGTTGCCAACCTTCCCTCCTGTTTCGGGAATTTCAAGGTTCAGGCTTTCAAGCAAGGGTATAAAGAGCACCTGGTCATCATGAAAGAACCTTTGGGCGATACCCCGATTGTACGTGTGCATTCGGAATGTCTGACCGGCGATGCTCTGGGCAGTCTCAAATGCGACTGCGGCGACCAGCTGGCCTTCGCGCTGCGTACCATTGAAAAAGAGGGCGGCATGGTCATCTACCTGCGCCAGGAGGGGCGCAATATTGGATTGCTGAACAAAATCAACGCCTACGCGCTTCAGGACAAGGGGTTCGATACCGTGGCCGCCAACCACCAGCTCGGTTTTGCCGCTGATGAGCGTACCTATGAGATGGTACAGTATATCCTGGCACATTACGGGATCAAAAAAATCAGACTGCTCACGAATAATCCCAAAAAGATCAGTGCCCTCGAAGGGATCAAAATTATTGAACGGCTCCCTATCGTCATCGACCCGAACGAACACAATGAAAACTATCTGCGGGTCAAAAAAGAGCAGATGGGACACCTGCTCTGATGGCGGCACTTGTCGACAAACTCAAAGCGCTGCCGGACCTGCCTTCAACACTTTCGGCCAACCTTGAACGCTACCGTGACCTGTTGTTGCAGTGGAATCAAATCCATAATCTCAGCGGCTACAAAGATGCGGCGACGATCGAACATTATCTTTTCGACGCCCTCTACCCCGTAACGTTCCTGCCGACAGTGAAAACAGCCATGGATATCGGAACAGGAGCCGGTTTCCCGGGGCTGATCCTCGCCATGGCACAGCCGGACGTACAGTGGACGCTCGTCGAACCGCTACACAAGCGTGCCGCTTTTCTGCAGTTCGTCAAAGCCACCCTGGGAGTGCAGAACGTCACGGTCGAAAACTGTCGTGTCGAAGCACTCGGACCGAACCATTTCGACCTCATCACCTCGCGGGCCGTCACCGACACGCAGATGCTGCTGGAGCTGAGCGAGCCCTTCCGCGATCGTGAGACGATGCTGCTTTTCTACAAGGGAGAAAACGTCTACAGCGAACTGCCCGAATCGCTGCCCTATAACGTCATCGAAACCAAAGGGCGGCACTACCTTCTTATCAATCCACCCAAGGAGAAACCATGCTGAAATGGCTGCTCGTCATCGGCGTTATTGCCGCCGTCTATTTCCTGTTCATCAAAAAAAGCATCCCTTTGACATCCGGAAAAAAAACCGGATCCAAAACACCTGACGACGATACAATGGTGCCGTGCGAAGAGTGCGGCGTTTACATCAGCATTGACGAAGCCTTCATAAAAGAAGGAAAATATTACTGTTCGAAAAGCTGCATGGAGGCCAAGTAAGATGCTGATTATCGGTCATCCACACCTCCCTTTCGAGCCGCTCTATCACATCGACGGCATCGAAGCGATTGCCCATACCCCTGCGGGAAGCACCCTTCTTTTTGCCTGGTCTACCGACAATATCGACCTTGCCCGACACTGCAGTGCCAATGACCTGCCTTTCGCCCTCGAAGCCGCCACGCTCAAAGATGCTCTCTTTGCCGAAAATGCCGGTGCACGATTTATCCTTGTCGAACCGAGCCTCGCCAAATCGGTGCAAAAAATTGCAGAGACCTACCTGTTCGACGCTAAAATACTTGCCCGGACTGAAGACGAATCGCAGATCGAGCCCATCGCCTACGAAGGAGTCGATGGGGTGATCTTTGCCGAAGCAGTCATCAAAGTGACCGCCTGAGCCGCATGCAATCCAACACAGTGATTCTCGTCAACCGCTGCACCGGACAACAATAATGGCAATGCGGATACGACTCAGTGCCAATGCGGTTACCACCATTGACCTTGAGACCCTTCCTGACGGTACGCAACGCATCGTAAAAAATTCCGGGGACACCTTTGTCCTGGAAGCAGAAGCAGCCATGCTTGAGCACCTAAGAGCACATCTTCGCGTGCCTGAAGTCTATGAGCACTCCCGCGGCCGGTTGGTAATGGAGTATATCCCCAATGATGCCCTCTGCAATGGCTCCTGCGAAACAGAGATCGCCGACGCACTTGCCCATCTGCACAGTATCCCCGCTCAGGGGGTGTTCGGGTTTGCCTCCGATACCACTATCGGCCCTTTCCGCCAGCGCAACCGGCCGCGCATACGCTGGGTTGATTTCTACCGGGAGATGCGCGTGCTCGATTTCGCCGCCAAGGCGTTTGATGAACAAAAGCTCGATAAAACGCTGCTCGGACGCATCGAAAAGCTTTCAGCCAACCTGGAACAGTTCCTGACCGAACCTGAACACTCTTCTTTACTGCACGGCGATGTCTGGAGCGGCAACGTACTCACCAAAGACAACCATCTCGCTGCTTTTATCGACCCGGCATGCTACTATGGGCATTTTGAGATGGAGCTTGCCTTTATCGGGATGTTCAATACGTTTGGGGAGTCTTTTTACTCCCGCTACCGTGAACACCGCCGTATTCCGGAAGGCTTTTTCGAAGTACGCGCCCACCTTTATCGTTTATTTCCCTACCTCGTACACCTCAGAGCCTTTGGCAGCAGCTATCTTAATGGGATCGATTTCATTTTAAAGCGGGTAGGATATTGAGGAATCTGCATCATCTACTCGCACTCTTAAACTATTAACACTAATACTGGGGAATGATATGAAGATCGACCCGGAAGCCTCTTCCGGGTGATCTATCATTGCGGCTAGCTAGATCCAGTCTGGATCTCTATAGTGGTGTTCCGTAGTCAATTTCACAATTGAACTGACAGAAAGCTGATCTCCGTTCACCCGCTCTAAAGATACTTTATATAAATCCGGATTCACATCTATCGGTGCATAAACAATACCCAGCGTTTTCGGATTTGACCACATTCCATTGGGCAATCCGCCGGCACCTGACGCAAAAGCGCCCGTCAGGTCACTCACTGTACCTGTAGCAACGTTTACAGCATAAACTTTCTCTTTGTCATCGTGATAACCTCTTATGAAAAGCACAAAGGCACCATCACTGCTCCAGCATACATGTGATATTGCATTGCTTGAACCACCGACATCTTCACTCCAGATTACACGTTTACCGCTTCCATCACTATCCATTACAACAATACTAGCTTGTTGTGAAGTATTAGGCCCTTGCGTATCTTTGCTATCACGGGCATACGCTATTTTAGATCCGTCAGGTGAATAGGCAGGATATGTATCTCCCCATGTTTCTGTCGGATCATCTGCCCCGGGTACTGCCAGCGTCTCATCACCTGAAATTCTAGTGACAGCAGTCCCCTCTACCGTATAGATATTTGCAATAGATGAATCTTCAGGTACAGCCTGCATCACTATCGTATCATTTACAGGACTGGCATCTGCATTTCCTGCTCCGAAAGTTTTAAACGATGTCAGTTTGGTGAGATCATTACATAACAGAGTCTCACATCCGTAAAGTTCAAATTGCGCATCAGAATCACCTTTACCCATAAAATAAATATTTGACCCATCATGACTCAGCGTGACATCACGAACCCCATACACCCCTGGAACTCTGTTATAGATTTCTTGTCCGCTTTGGGGATCAACTATATAGTATTTACTGCCATAATCACCAGTAGCAATTGTTCCATTTACATCTGACAAGTTAAATGCATAACTGCCTATCGCATCATAATTCGTCACTTTGGTTGCAAATCCCCAATCCGGATCACGATAGGTAGAGTTACTCGTAAGCGCTTCAGATTCAATAGTATTAACCTTCACAATTGATCCTGAAATATTCAGGCTTGCCCTATACAGATCAGGATTCACACTGCGTGGCTGAATGACCAATTGGGCGGCTGATGGTGATGACCACATGGCATCAACTACTCCTATCTGTGCGTTGTTGGCAAATGCATCAGTAAGATCACTCACTGTTCCTGTCGCAACATGAACGGCATAA
>JANTHE010000114.1 GCA_024762585.1 Sulfuricurvum sp.
AACACAAGCGCAACCACGGGTAGTTTTAGCAAGTTTTCATCATGTAAACAATCAGTGCGTGAATTGCAGTGATGTTTTAATTAGTCCGACAAACTCCTAGACTCTTACTATTTTTTCAATGACAAAGAACCGAAAAGACTGTGTGCTCTGTTTTGGTGTCGTATGGATAATTTCTATACTCTCTCTTAACACCAGTCCCTCGATCAATGCCGAACGCATCTTTTCGCTGTCATACTGCACGACGTCCAGATCGCTGCAGCGATCCGGACCGTTTTCGCTGAATGTCCCTATCAATGCCGTCCCGTTTTCATCCAATGTTTCTTTCATAATCTCAAAGTACTGTTTTCGCTCGTTTTCATCTTGCAGAA
The DNA here is from genome assembly GCA_024762585.1 of Sulfuricurvum sp. GTDB lineage: Bacteria > Campylobacterota > Campylobacteria > Campylobacterales > Sulfurimonadaceae > Thiomicrolovo. The sequence goes on from JANTHE010000114.1 coordinate 369, forward strand.
AATGAAACACTGCACGATCATGCCAGAGGGCATACGTTTTCCCGGACTTGAATGCAGTGATATCGGTACAGATGCACTTAATACCGTCCGCCGCATCCCCAACTCTGTCTTTAACGATCTCCAGCGCATTTTTGGACACATCGAGCAAGGTGATGTCTGTGTACCCCTGTTCGATCAATTCATCTACGAAATATGCAGCACCGCAACCGACATCGATGATGGCATCGCATTTGTGTTTTACATATTTTTCAGTCTGTAGCAAAGAGAATTCCGGTACATCTTGATGCCATAGAACCTGTGTATAGTCTTTTGTGGCAAAAACGGTGTCCCAATGTACGGCACGCCGCAGTTCATTGGTGACTTTAGAAGCTCTGAACGTCGCACCTCTTGTCGTTTCAGCTGTCATGTAGTGGGTATGTCCGGTACACTCCACTGCTTCGAATCCGGCCTTTTGAATCAGTGCGACAAGTTCTGCTTCGCGTATCGTTCCTGCCACACAGTTCGCCCACTCCTCTTCACCGGAACCTTCACAGCAGGAATTTCGCTCCGCACTGCAGCATGTCGGTTCGGTAATATCGATCATGTCGGCGAAATAGAGTTTGCCTCCCGGTTTCAAGACACGATAGATTTCTGCAAACACCGATTCTTTGCACTCCGTGAGATTGATGGCACCGTTGGAGATGACCACATCAACACTCTCATTCTCAAGCCCTACGGCATCAAAACCGCACTGCTCGATTTCCACATTCTCAAACCCTGCCATCACGACATGTTTACGTGCCACCTCAACCATTTTCGGCGTGATGTCCACGCCATGGACTTTCCCTTGCCCTCCGACATGCAGCCGCGCCACCAGTACATCCACTCCTGCTCCGCAGCCAAGATCCAAAACAGTGTCGCCCTCAGTGATGATGGCATCTTTAAAAGGATTGCCGACAGCGGCGCAATAGTGCCATATCGTTTCAGGAAGCAGATCCATCCACTCTTTTTTATAGCCGTGAGCCTTGGCATTTCCAAAACCTTTTTCCCAGCCAAAATCCTTCTCCGGATGCTCGGCCAGCTCCGTATACAGTTCGATAACCTGCGCATTTTTTGCCACTTCTATCCTTTATTCCGTATTGACATCAAACATCCACATCTTCTAAAACTCCAATTGAACTCTTCCGAACAACGCCGTTTTATATCTTGTCATCCCTTCTGGCTGATTGAACGATGCTTGTCCAAGAACACTGTTTCCGTAACCACTGAGACTGTCATTGAGTTGTGCATGGGCAACTCCAATATCCAGGCCCATATATTTATTGAACCTGTACTTTCCCATCAATACTGAATCATAGCCGACCATACTCTCCCTTCCGGGAGCATCTGTATTGCCAAACCAACCGAGCCCAAGGTATAAACCGAATTGATTCGTCATTTCATAATCAGCTTTAAACTGCAGTGTACTCATGCCATAACCGTTATTTGAGACATGAACGGCATCACTCGCAAAGCCCGTATCCGTTTGCGGCATAACAGTGATGATTCCGGTATATCCCCAATAGGAATTCGTCTGCACAAAAGACATTGGAATCAAAAAACCTGATGCATCCGAATTACCCGTAGCATGCGTTGCCATCACTCCAAATTTGCCCTGTCCAAGCTTAAGTTCCATTGCTGCCGCTACAGCATAACCTACTGCATTGTTCCCGCTGGAAAAAAGCGTGTCGTCACTGAAAGAAGAGAGCAGGTCGACATATATAATCAGATCAGCTGCATTGTAGTCAACCTTTAAGGCCGCGTTGTAGTGTCGCCCACTATAAACTGTTTTGGCAATGTCAACCATCGTTGCAGAAAATGTCAGGTCAAACGCTTTAGCGATGTGATAGACACTGTCAATTTGAAAATGGGTGATTTCGTTCTCATTGCTGGTTTCATTGTCTTCACTGAGCTGTGCGGCAAAATAGTGAAAGTTCCATGAACCTACTTTGTTAAAGCCTTCCAGAGCCAGTGGATTGTAGCCCCACGACTTGGAATACAATAGATCATGATGATACTCAAGTACCGGCACAAGGCCTATTCGCATCTTGTTGTGTGGAGTAAACGCATAGTCTATGTAGCCATGGCGTATCTGTATGCCGTTACCATTGATATCGCCGGCATTGGTAATGTTGTCATTGGTATGATTAAGCTGCAGCCTCAATGAAGATTTTAACTGCGCATTGAACTTGATATCAATATTCTGTCTTAGCCGAAGACGCGCTGCATTTTGACGGTTTTCACCCGGTCTGTCATTATCTACACTGTAGAAGTTGATACGGTACTGGCCTGGAAAACTGACTTTGTATTCACTTGTATCATTTTTGTATTGTTTAAGTTCATCAATCTGCTTCTGCAGTTTCAATAGCTCCCGGTTCATATCAGCTGCTATGAACTGTGAAGCTGAAAAAAGCAATAAGATAGCGATTTTTTTCAATGCACACCTTTTTGTTTGCCTAACAGGGTATTTTTTAACTCTAGGCCATTTTTCTATTATTCTGCATTGATATCAAGCAGATCAAACAGCTCCTGGGCCGTCTGATAGCCATAGATGATATCATCATCCAAAACGATGCCTTCAGTATCGATGAAAACAAACGCAGGCGGACCGAACACTTTCAATTTTTTTCTGAGCGCATTCGCTCCGGCGTCTGATTTATCGGTCACATCCACCATTAGGCCCACATAGCGCTCCTTAAGTATATTTCGCACATTTGGGTCTTTTAGCGTAGTGTTCTCCAGTTCTTTACACACTTTACAATGTTTGGCATGGAAAAAGATGATCATCGGTTTTTGCTCCTGCCGGGCTGCCGCTTTTGCAGCTTCATACTCGGAAATGTTTTTGACCGCTTCAAAAGGGAGCTGCTCCACTTGTTGCAAATCGGTGTTCGTCGCCGACACCGTCACTGCCTGAACGTTTTTCAGCGGGGCAATCACATCGTAGTTTCCTTTTGCCGCCCCGACGAGTGTAATGGCACCCCAGATCAACAGAAGCACCGCTATCATAATTTTAAATTTTTCAACGGCATGCAAAGGTAGACTCAGCCCATCCGCTGCACCGAGATAGACGGCGATACCGACAAAGAACACACCCCATAAATAAAGCGGAGAAAAGAGCTGCAATTCAGAAAAAAGTGCAATGGCGACTCCCAGCAGCAACACACCGAAAAAGTGTTTGACACCGTCCATCCAGGCACCTGCTTTTGGCAGCAGGTATCCGGCGCCGACACCGACGATCAGCAGCGGCACCCCCATGCCGAGGGCAAGTGCGAACATCGTTTCTGCACCGAGCAGCGGATCGCTCGTTGCGATGGCGACACTTAAAAAGGAGATGAGTACAGGCGAGACACAGGCCCCCAGCACCAAAGCAGATATCAGCCCCAACAGAAAAACCGCAAAAACCTTTCCACCTTTCAAACGTCGCGTCGAACCGTCAAGACGGGTCTGCAAAACAGCGGGCAACTGAATCGTGAACCAGCCGAACATGCCCAGCGCCATCAAGACGAAGATCAGACTCATGATACCGATCACCCAGACATTCTGAAAATAGGACTGCAGCTGTTCACCCGTCGCGCCGGCAAGCGCCCCCATCGCGGCATAGGTCACGGCGGTTCCGAACACATAGGCAAGCGAAAGCTGAAGCCCTTTGGCTTTTGTGAGCGCCTTGCCTTCGCCGGCGATGACACCTGAGAGGATCGGGATCATGGGTAAAACACAGGGCGTAAACGTCAAAAACACCCCTGCGACAAAAGCGCCGCCGAGGATGCCGACCAGACTGGTCGACACGAACGTGCCGTCTGAGGCGAACAACGGCATGACCATCACATAAAAAATCGAAACCACTTTTATAAACCCATGTTTGTACATTCCGCTTACCTTCATTAAAAGCTGATAACTTTATCGCTTTGCGTCACCCAGTCCGAAAGCGCCTGCATCGTTGAAGCGATATTTTCGTCAAAATACGGCTCATTTTTAAAAAGACCGCATCGGGCGTTACACGTACCGCACACCTGTAGACTGATGCCGCCCGCATACATTTTTTTTAGCATGTCAACAAGATCATAATCATAAAAATCCGGCTTGACCGTTTTGTCCCTTGCCAGATCGACCGCGTCGTTCATCAAAAAAATATTGACCTCTTCGCCACTTTTATTCAATGTTTTTGCCAACCGCAGAGCATTCCATGCCACATCGGTTCCATCATAGGGCTGATGATTCAATATAATTGTCGTCATTACTATTTTTTCTTTTGCGATGTGGAGCCAGAGTTTAAAATAACATTTCCAAGACCCGTCTTGACGGGATACCCGGCCTTAACCCATCCTTTAAGCCCGCCCTTGAGCGTCGTGACGTTTTTATATCCCATCTCTTTGAGCACTTCGGCTGCCAGTGCGCCGCGTCCGCCGCGTCGGCAGTAGGTGACGATGTGCGCATCTTTGTCCTTGATCTCGTTGCCGACTTTCCACTCCAGATTCCCGCGGGTGATCGCATGGAAATTTTCCTGATTGAACTCGTCATAGGGGATGCTCCCTTCTGCTCTTTGTTCACTTTCACGGACATCGAGGACAATGACATCCTCACCATCGTCAAGCAGCTGTTTCAATTTTGCCGGCTCCATCTCGCCCACACTCTTTTTTGCCTGATTAATCAAATCCATTTTGCCCATGGGTTGTGCCGCCAAAGTCGTTGTCGTCGCCAGCGCCGCTGCGATCAGCAGGGTTGCAAGTCCGTTTTTCATTGTCTATCCTTTAGTTAAATTTGCAAATGCCTATTTAGGCATTTAGCTAAATAGAATGGTATGTTATAATTTTCCTATCAAATTGTCAAGGCTTTTTTACATGCTCGATATGCAGCAGAAAATAAAAATTTTTAAAGCGCTGGGAAACGAAACGCGTTTTCTGATCTTCAAAAACGTCTTTACCGGCGGCTATACCTGTTCCATCGACAAAAAAGATCCCAACGTAAGCGTCAGCGCCCATGCGACCTGCGTAAGCACCATTGCCGAACATTTCAATTTTTCGCTGCCGACCATCTCCAAACATCTCAAAGAGCTGCGCGAAGCGCAAATCATTACGATGGAAAAGAAGGGCAACAAAATTTACATCGAGCCCAATATCGAAACGATCCGAGAGCTGGGCGAATGTTTCAATACCCTCGTCGAAAATTTCGAGACCAATCGTGAACTCTTTTTCGGCGAGGTGACGGTTAGTTAATCCCCGACAGGAATATAGGCATACCCTTCGTTTTGCTTGTCGATCAGCCCGACACTCGCATTGGGCACGACGGTCACGAACGATGGAATATC
>JANTHE010000115.1 GCA_024762585.1 Sulfuricurvum sp.
AGCCAACCATAGCTGAGCGAATCGAAAAAGATTTCGCTGTTATCCGTATCAATATATATGACCATGACAAAATAAGCTTCAATGACTTCATCGGTAGCGGCAAAGCCTTTGCGAAGATGATCGGCTACAACTTCTACCCCTCTTCTATTTTTTTGGACAAGAATTCCGAGATAGTCTTTGCCGCACCCGGCTACATTGAGGACAAGGATTTTGCACTTATGCTGGATTTTGTCAGCAGGAGTGCATATGCGAAACTCGGTTATAACTGCTTTCGACAGCAGACAAAGAAGCAGTGATGAAGGAATCGGGTAAAGTTCTGGCGGTTTTTCACGCCATAAAAGGTCAAGAAGGGCGCAAAGAAGTTGAAGCACTTGAGATTGATGCCTCCGGAATCATCGGAGACAAAAATTACGGAAAACGCCCAAACCGAGCCATTCTTATAACATCAGAAACAGCCAGTTATACACTGGCAAAACAGAATGGCATTATAATGCCCTATGGTTCTTTAGGTGAGAATATCGTCATCGACATCGATCCCTATCAGCTTTCCGCCGGTGCGCATCTAAAACTTGGAGAAACCATCGTAACCATCACGCAAAACTGCACTCTTTGTTCGAGCCTTGCAAAAGTAGACATAAAATTACCGGAATTACTTAAAGATGACAGAGGTGTTTTTGCCAAAACATTCCTGGGCGGTAAAATCAGAAAAGGTGATAGCGTAACTATTCTGTAACTTCAGTACATTATCGATAAAATCGATAAAACAATCCCGTATATCATCATGTACGATTATAACAAGGACAATTAAATGCGCTATTTCTATTTACCGGTTCTGCTCCTTTTTGTCGCCGGCATTTCCGGCTGTTCACAAAAATCGATTCCTGCGTCCAAGTCAGCTTCTCAAAATGTGCAAGATATTCGGATAATGACCGCACCCAACAACGATGGCAAGATCACCGGCACCACCATCGAACAGGCGTTTGAGGCCGCAGGCTTTGCCATCGACGGCAATAATGATATGAACAAGCCCTTCAGTGCACGTTTTGGCGGCACCCACTACCCGGTCTATCGCCTGGCCACCGTGCATCAGCCCGACCTCTCAACGAAACTGATTGAAACGAATCCCCTATTCGGGCTGCTAACGCCGCTCTCCATGTCCATCTGGCAAGATCACGAAGGTAATATGAATATCTCCAGCCTTACACTGAGGGGGATGTCGCGCATGACACAGATTCCTATGGATAATCCGGACCTTGTCGCATTGGCAGATCTGATGGAAAAAGCGCTTCGCACCGCCCTGCCGGGCGGTCATTTCAAACCACTGGCCTATCAAAAGGTGGCTGATCCAACCAAGCGTCTTTCTGTTGATTTTACCGCGCAGTTCAGCATAGAAGAAGACGCCACCATCGAAGATGCCAAAGATGATTTCGAAGCAGAGTTCGAAGGAGAAATGGAGCCGGTCGGATTCCTGTTTCCGGGCTTTATCGATGTCAACGAAGAGCTGCAGGAGCGCGGCAATCAAAGCTTTGACTTCTATGATACCTATTCGGTCTGCAAACTTGATGTCATTTTCCCAATTCACAAAGTTCATCCGGAAGTCGGTGCATTTGCCCCGTGCACATTCTTTTTCTACAAGAAAACCGATGAAGACGCTGTGCACATGGGCTTCCCGTCGGTACAAAACTGGATCGCCTCTACCGACATTGCCGACAAGGAGTCCCTGGAGCCGCTGATCCATGCCGAAAACCTCTTTATTGACATTGTAAACGGTATCACGGAATAGGCCAAGGCTGCCGTACGCGCCACACCTTAAGCGGCGTTATGCTTAAATAGTTCCCATGTTTAGACACGCTTTCTTCTTTGCCACGCTCGCGTCCCTTTTTACCGGATGCAGCCCGACCGTCCAGGTCCACGCCCTGCATCCCGCAGAAGTGACACGGGCTGCACAAACAAAGAAGATCGCCGTCACGCCGTTTGAAAATGACCGTATCGGTCTTTCGGACAAAGTGGAAGCGGAACTTTCCCGTCAGCGTATAGACGGCAAGCCCTTTTTCACCCTGGCCAGCCGCAAGGACTTTCACAAGGTCGTCGATGAACAAAAATATCAAAACGCAGGGTTGATCAATCCTGAAGACGCTGTAGAGATGGGCGAAATCATCGGAGCCGAGGCAATCATTTCGGGACGATGCGGCACGCCTTCGGTTCAGGATACCTATTTTTACGAACCGCGTACACGCTGCAACAAGGATCAATGCTGGACTGTGCAGGTCTCCTGCACCAAACGCGTTGCCGGTCTTTCTGCGCAGCTGCGCATGGTCGATGTGGCCAAGGGAGACGTTATCTACGCCGATACCATCGAAAAGTCAGCACAATGGCGGCACTGTACCGATGATGCCAACCCCATGCCCTCCAGGCAGATGGCCGCCGATCATCTCGCTACACTGATTGCCAAACAGTTTGCCTACAAACTCACGCCGCACTATGTGACGTTCGATGTCGAGCTGCTTGATGATCCCGATACAGACTACAGCGACACCGAAGAAAACCTGCTCGAATACGCCTTGACCTACATCGAACAGAAGCGCTATGGCAAAGCCGAACAACTGCTGCGACAGCTCCTTGAAGCCACAGGCCAGCGCAGTTATGTTCCTTTTTATAACCTGGGCGTACTGTATGAGCAAAAAGGAGAGTTTCGCGAAGCCCTCAACTATTACGAGGCGGCGGACCGCTTGACGCTGGAGCCGGTAGATGCCATCAGTTCCGCCGTCGTGCGCGTGCGCCGGCTGATCACGCAGTCAGAAGCGGCCCGGTCCCAAATGGAAGCAGGTAAATAAGATGCGTATCCGATGCTTCCTGATACTGCTGCTATTGCTCTTGAGCGCCTGCAGCACCAAGGAGTCTGCAAAAGCCTATACTCCCAAAGCGCTTCCCTCCTGGTATGTCCATCCGCCCCAAAACGACTCCCGCTGGCTCTACGCTACCGGCGAGGGTGTGGACCGCCAATCAGCCGTCACGGATGCACTTAATATGATGGCCGCCGGATTGAGTGTCACGATTGACTCCCACTACCGCTCAGACGCCACACAAACCCGTACAGGAGCCCATGAGCAGAGCCGCTTTCACAGCAACACGACCATCCATGCCGATGTCGAAAAAATACGCATCAGCCATTTCGATGTATTGCAGGGCAAAGAACAAAGCTTTCGAAACTACATCGTCTTGCTGCGCGCCGAACGCGCACGCATCGCCGAAGGCATCCGCAACGAGCTAAAAACCGTCTACGCACAGCTGCATAATCGGGAAGCCGCTTTGCAGAAAAGCAACACGCTGTCCCGCTATCTTTTTTACCGTAACACTCAAAAGACACGCCCGGGCAGGGAGCAATCCCAACGGATTCTGACGCTGCTCGAACCCGAAAAAGAGACCTCGCTCTTCCTTGACGAAGAGCAGGCCCTTGAGCGACGTTTCATCGCCCTCTCACGGCAGCTGTGCTTCAGAATACGCACTGATACTCCTTTGGGACATCAGCTGCATCCGGTACTTCGGGAAGGATTGAATACGGCCAAATTACACACGGACGAGGAAAGCAAAAAGCATAATTGTTTGACATTACGTGTCGATACCCATGAAAACAGGGCGACATCCATGGGTCTCTACCTTGCACGCGCTGACATAGTCATCCAGACGCGCGATGCGACAGGAAGCATTGTAGCATCGCGCACCCTTCACCTTGTCGGGCAGTCATCGCAAGAATATGCGATTGCCCAAACCAATGTAGCGGTCAAACTGAAAAAGACCATTCAGCACGAAGGGATCTTCGCAGTGATGGGGTGGGAAGATGAAAAGCGTTAATGTGTCGGAAACTCTTTGTCCAGGGCTTCAAGTGCATTTTTGGCCTGGAACTGCTGCCAAAGCGCATCGTCATCACGATAGCTCGAACGCACACCCTCTTTGACGTTCTGATTAACCTGGTCAGCAGGTACGCCCACCAGCAGATAAATCTCTTTGGATGTCGGAGCCTGCCAGTATTTCAGCTGCTTCGAGCCGCCCAGCGTCACCCGTGCCACCTGCTTGGAGACCTGTGTTGAGACTTTATCGGCCACTTCGCTGCCGCCGACCCCCGTCGAACGCGCAAAGGTCTCGACCTTGTCTTTGACTTCTGTCTGAATCTGCTGCGCCAGGTTGGAGCGTGCGTTCGCCATCGCTTCACGGCGTGAGAACCCCTGCCCCATACTGCTCATCGGGGCCGAACCCACTGCGACATAGTAGCCTTCCATAGTGTTGCCACCACAAACCCATGACGGAGCTTCGCTCCCCTCGATCATACACTCTGCATCCGGTGTCACCACTTCCTCTTTCGAGCTGCATCCTGCACCGAGCAGCATGGCGGCAACCGCGACTGACGATATCATCAATAAACGCATGTTCATTCCCCCTTTTCTGGTGCTTATATCATAACAAGAATTTGTGAAATTTCAGCGTGTCTTTCAACATATAGCTTGACCATCTTAGAATCACAAAAATTTTGGTCTGCCTTTCAGTGGAAAATGGCCCGCAATTCTCGCTCTATCGTACCGGGAATCGTTGCAATCCCCATAAATTCCGACATACTTAACTGCGGATAGCCCAATGAAATATAATATTTCGGGTCCAGCGCTACAGCCTTTCCTCCTTCTATCAAAATCATATAGGGTAATAACTCTGCGTTGCGCATTCCAAGTTTTTCTACAAACGACTCTGCTTTCTTTGACAACAATACACCAAACAGTACCCTGTCGTCATCAATATCCAGACGGAAAACAGTATTGTTGCCATCACCATAGCTCTCCATCTGTGCAAGCAATGCAGAGGTATTTCCATCTGCAAGCTGCAGCATATCGCCATAATAGGGCATACCGACCATATAGTGGTACCCTGCCAGGCGTTCATAGGGCAATTTATCAGGAGAAGAAGATCTTTCGCCGAATGCCTGTTCCAGCTTTTCAGATACCAATTTTGCCGATTTATAATCGAAATCCTGCTGCAAAAATGCCTTGCCGAAGTAGAGCGGATTTGTATATGCGATGCGCTGATGCTCACTATCGATCACAATCCTTGCAATCGCGGCAAAACCTCGAAACGGGCTGTTCGCTGCCTCTTTAAGTTCAGGCGACGTAACGATGAATGTTTTGTACTTCGGTAGAGAAGCATACGATCCCAACACGTCAAATCCTACTTTTTCTAGCCGCACTTTTGCTATGGCGGCATCAACATAATCAGCGTAATAATATGCTGGGATCTCTGTACCTGCCAGCTCATAAACATCGGACCTCTGTACAGGAACCTCTTTAGAAGTACATCCGACAATACCGAGCATCAATGCCAATAAAAAAGGTAATAGAATTTTCAATACGAACGACTTTTAAATTATTTTAGTGATTTTATCATAAAGTGTTTGTTACAAGCGAAAAAAAGAAAAAGGAGTCCGCCCGAAGGCGGCTGAATGAAGAATGAAAAAACTTAGAACGCGAAGTTAAGTGCAACTGCAACAGAAGTCTGACTGTGTTTTGTTGTTGTTTCACTTGA
>JANTHE010000116.1 GCA_024762585.1 Sulfuricurvum sp.
CTCATGATTCTGACCGGTATCGCCTTTTTGGCAATCGAATTTTTCTACAAACCCCAGTCGCACCATATCAAAGAACTCGAACGGGTCAGCAACAAGCAGGCATTATGGGTCGGATTATTCCAGGTGTTGTCCCTTGTACCGGGAGTGTCACGCTCGGGTACAACTATTCTCGGAGGCATGCTTGTCGGACTCTCCAGAGAAGTCTCGATGAGTTTCTCTTTTCTTCTGGCCATTCCGACGATGAGTGCCGCGTCAGGCTATATGATGCTCAAAGAGTGGTCCGCGCTTAATATGGAGCATTTTGGTGCACTGGCTGTTGGGTTTGTCACCTCATTTATCGTTGGATGGATTGCCGTCAAAGCATTTTTGGCTATCGTTTCGCAATACAGCTTCAAACCTTTTGGTGTCTATCTGATCGTCAGCGGACTGCTGTTCGGGCTGTTTGGCATCGAGCTTGCGCACTGAAGGCATCAATTAGCTAAGTAACTTTTTAAGATCTTGCGATTGTAGTGGCGGACAGACAGGGATTCGAACCCTGGGAGGTATGACCCTCGCCGGTTTTCAAGACCGGTGCATTCAACCAGCTCTGCCATCTGTCCGTAATCGGAGTTTGGTGGAGGCGCCACCCGGACTCGAACCGGGGATCAAGGATTTGCAATCCCATGCCTTAAGCCACTTGGCTATGGCGCCAGAGTAATACAGTTCTCACTATTTTGGAGGTGCCACCTGGAATCTAACACAGGGATAGGAGCTTTGCAGGCTCCGGCCTTAACACTTGGCTATGGCACCATATTCATATTGACACGCTGGTGCCCGGAGCCGGAATTGAACCGGCACGATCGCAATGATCGAGGGATTTTAAGTCCCTTGCGTCTACCAATTTCGCCATCCGGGCTCTAAACACCAAAAAACCCCAACTCAAACTTTTTTACATTCCAAAAAATTTGAGTTGGGGTACTGTAAACAAAATGGAGCGGGAAACGAGGTTCGAACTCGCGACCCCAACCTTGGCAAGGTTGTGCTCTACCACTGAGCTATTCCCGCATCTTTTGTTGTGGACCGAAATTATAGGCAAATCCGTTGATGATGTCAAGGGTTTTTGCGCGTTTTTGGCTAAATCTTCGCTATAATCTCGAAAACCACGAAGCATATATTATAAGGACAGCATCATGCGCAGCGATACAGTCAAACGCGGTTTCGACCGCACTCCCCATCGAAGTCTTTTCCGGGCTACCGGCCTTAAAGACGAGGATTTCGACAAACCCTTCATCGGGGTCGCAAACAGCCATATCGACATCATCCCCGGACACTTTTTCCTGCAGGAGTACGGCCGCATCGTCAAAGAGGCCATCCGCGAAGCGGGCGGTGTACCATTCGAGTTCAACACCATCGGCGTCGACGACGGTATTGCCATGGGGCATGACGGCATGCTCTACTCTCTGCCCAGCCGCGAACTGATTGCCGACAGTATCGAAACCGTCATGAACGCCCACAAGCTCGACGGACTCATCTGCATCCCAAACTGCGACAAGATCGTTCCGGGCATGCTGATGGGTGCACTGCGTGTCAACGTACCTACCATTTTCGTCTCCGGCGGACCGATGGCGGCGGGACATAAAAAAGACGGCACGCCGATTGACCTTGCCACCGCGTTCGAAGCCGTCGGCAAACACGCCGAAGGAGAGATGAGCGACGATGAACTTTACGAGATCGAGTGCGAGGCCTGTCCGTCGGGCGGTTCATGCTCGGGCATGTTCACGGCCAACTCCATGAACACCTTGTGCGAAGCCATGGGGGTCGCGCTTCCGGGCAACGGAACGGTCCTCGCCATGACCCCCGAGCGCATCGAAATGGTCAAGACAGCCGCAAAGCGCATCGTCGAGATGGTCAAGGATGAAAACAGCGCCCAATGGAACATGCGCAACATTCTGAATGAAAAAGCGGTGCACAACGCCTTTGTCGTCGATATGGCGATGGGCGGCAGTTCCAACACCGTACTGCATATGCTGAGCATCGCGAAAGAGGCCGAAGTCGATTTCGACATTACCCGCATCAACGAGATTTCCGAAGACGTTGCGCACATCGCAAAAATTTCGCCGTCGCTCTCGACCGTTCACATGGACGACATCAACCGCGCCGGCGGTGTCAACGCCGTCATGAAAGAGGTCAGCCGCCGCGGCGGCGTACTCAACACTGACACCATGACCGTGACCGGTGAAACCCTCGGTGAACGGATTGCCGATGCCACAATTAAAGACGAAACCATCATCCATACCAATGAAAATGCCTACTCTCCTGTGGGCGGGCTCTCCATTTTGTTCGGCAACCTTGCCGAAGAGGGTGCGGTCGTCAAAACGGCGGGCATCACTCCGGGAATGCGCCAGTTCAAAGGCACGGCAGTCTGTTTCAACTCGCAACAAGAGGCCATTGCGGGCATCGTGGGGCACAAGGTCAAAGCCGGCAACGTCGTCGTCATCCGTTACGAAGGCCCCAAAGGCGGGCCTGGCATGCAGGAGATGCTGGCACCCACATCACTCATCATGGGGATGGGGCTCGGCGAGAGTGTGGCACTGATTACCGACGGACGCTTCTCCGGCGCGACCCGCGGGGCGTCCATCGGTCATGTCAGCCCCGAAGCGGCAGAGGGCGGCCTGATCGCGCTCATCGAGGACGGTGACGAGATCGAACTCGATGTTGATGCGCACCTGCTGCAACTCAATGTCGACGGCGAGGAGCTCGAACGCCGCCGCCTGCACTGGACGCCGGTCAAAAAGGAGATCCCGTCCAAGTGGCTCAAGCGCTACAGCCTGCTCGTCTCCAACGCCTCGAACGGAGCAGCGTTAAAGACCGAATTATAAATTGACACGGCCAAGGAGCAAGCCTCTTCGCCTATGCTCGCTTGCATTGCCCTTTAGGGCTTATACGACTCGCAATTTAGTTGCTCGCTTGCATTGCCCTTTAGGGCTTATGTTCGAACTCGGGGACGATTTTTTTCAGCGCGGCCACTTTATCGTCCGCTTTCAGTAATGCTTCAATGTCTTTTTCCAGAATGTCAATAGGGTAATCGGTTTTGCCGGCAATGAAAATTGAGCTGTACTGCGTTTTCTTTTCGCTGTCATCGATCAACAGTTCTTCATAAAGTTTTTCGCCCGGACGCAGACCGCAGAACTCAATTTTCACCTCACTCTCTTTGCTGTACAGACGGATCATCTGGCGTGCTAGGTCCACGATCTTGACTGGTTCCCCCATATCGAGGATAAACAGCTCCCCGCCCTTGGCGATCGCTGCAGCCTGCAGCACCAACTGGCATGCTTCAGGGATCAGCATAAAGTAACGTGTCATCTCCGGGTCAGTCACCGTTACCGGACCGCCGGTTTCGATCTGCTGTTTGAATTTTGGAATCACACTGCCGCTGGAACCAAGGACGTTGCCAAAACGCACCGCAACGATCTCAGTCTCTTTACTGTCAACATTGCCGGCATACAGTTCAGTCACTCTCTTGGTCGCACCCATCACATTTGTCGGACGAACAGCCTTGTCTGTCGAAATGACAACCAGTTTTTCCACCCCGCTCTCGATACTGGCATCGACAACATTTTTTGTCCCCAGAACATTGTTGAATATGGCTGCTTCACGGTTTGCTTCGCACAATGGTACATGTTTGTATGCCGCGGCATGGATAACGATCTGCGGACAAAACGACTCCATCTTTTCTAGCAACAAATTTTTATCAGTCACGCTCAGCATATCGAGCTCGGCACCGGCAAGTTCTTCACCGATCTTATAGAGATTGTATTCGCTGTGATCGATCAGTGCCAATGCCGAAGCACCGAAATGTCGGCATTGACGGGCTATCTCACTGCCGATACTGCCTCCCGCCCCTGTGATGAGTACGCGCTTGGCTTTTATGAAACTGCTGATCGTATCCGTATCGAGGTCTTTGGGATGTCGTGCCAATAGATCCTCAATCGAAAGCTCTTCGAGTTTTTCATCCTTCCCGCCAAGCAGCCGAACCCGTTTGATATCGCGTATCCCCTCTTTAGTCACAATATCAACCAGCTGCTTGAGCTCATCTTGCGGAGGCGATGCCGCGATAATGGCAACTTCTATTTCATATCTTTTTATGACGTTTTCGATTTCACGCAGCCCGAAGACCCGGATGTTGTCAATATAATTCCCAATCAATCCCTGTTCGGCTTGTGATGCGATAATAGCGGTAACGGTGTAGGGCACCTCATTGTCTCTGGCACTTCGAATGATACCGGCAGCCCTTGCATTCGCACCGAACACCAATGCCGATTTGACATTGCGCTCACTCCCGCTGTTGAGCATAAACCTTTTGGCTGAACGAATAACACCAAGTAAAATAAGTGAAAGAAAAAAATCAATTCCGATGACGCTGCGCGGGAAGGGTACGAGCCATGAAGACGCAAATGTCATATAAAACAAAACAAAGAGCCCATAGGCAAATACATGAGCATAAAATATGCGTTTTGCATCTTCAAAACCAAAAAAACGCCAGACGATAAGATAACCCTTGAACAATGCTATTGCGATGACTTTAAAGAGTATCAAAAAAGCAAAAGCATGCCAGAAAACAGCATAATATCTATCTGCCACATCAAAGTTAAATCGCAATTGATACGCAAGGTAAAACGAAAAAGCAGATACCAGAATATCTGATACTATAAAAAATACAATACGTTTGATAACCGATGGACGAAATAACCTCTTCACGAAAACGCCTTTTTGCGGTCAACATATCGCACAAGTGCATACAACACGATAATGTCGACAATCAATACAGCACCGTACGCTGATTCAGGAGTAAACCAAAGCAGTAAAAACAGAAAAAGATTCACGCCCATGGCATAGCAAACAACTCTATCATGTGCCCATCCAGATTGCACCAACCGTTGATACGCATGCTTTTTATGTG
Source organism: Sulfuricurvum sp. (assembly GCA_024762585.1). Classification (GTDB taxonomy): domain Bacteria; phylum Campylobacterota; class Campylobacteria; order Campylobacterales; family Sulfurimonadaceae; genus Thiomicrolovo. Next base: position 4,940 of record JANTHE010000116.1, read on the forward strand.
CTGAAGATAATCTCTCCCCCCTTCGAAAGCGCCGCCATAGTGTTAAGGTAGCATCAAGCCAGAAGAGCGACAACAGTACCATCCAACCGGCGAATTCACCGCGTTCGGCATCGGAAAGTGAAAGAATGGCAAAAATAAACCCCAAGGGCGCACTGCCTACATCTCCCATGAAAATCGAAGCTTTATGCCAATTAAAAATCAAAAAACCAGCCGCAGCCGCTGCAATGAAGATTCCCGGCATATTCCCAAACAGAAGAAAACTCGCTACCCCTACATAAACAGCCTCGGATGCAGCATAGCCATCTATCCCATCGATAAAGTTGTATAAATTCGTCATCCAAATGACATAAAAAAGTGCCGCAGCATTCAACCACCAGCCATTGAGGGTCACATTTCCAACCGCCAGGGCATCAATGCCTCCAAGCATATAAAGCCCGCCAATAGCACAGACAGCCTGAACCAGCATCCTGTACCGGGCCGGGACAGGGAAAATATCATCAATCTGTCCTGCGATCACAATAGGCACGACACAAAACAGTGCCCAAAACAGGTCCTGTTCAATTTCACCCCGCGCCAAAAGATAGATCATCGCGGAAAGAAAGGCGATCAT
>JANTHE010000117.1 GCA_024762585.1 Sulfuricurvum sp.
TCGCACAGGCCGCAGAAGATACAGACGGAGAGGTTGACCTCGGGAACGATGTTCTGCTTTTTAAGCGGCAGATGCTTCATGGTAATGGCATGTGTCGGACAGATCTTGTTGCACGAATCGCATCCGATACAGGTTTCGTAATCAATACGGTGCTCACCGCGGTAACGTTCGGGATGATGCATGACGTGCGTCCGTACGTCGTACTGCGCCGGACTTTTTATAAACAGCGCTTTGGAAACGCGATAGGCCTTTTTGATGATTTGCAATATCATTGTGCCCCACCGAAAAAATAGATTTTTGCCAGCAGTACCCAGGCGGTATTGAGCAAGGAGAGCGGTACCAGGTAGCGCCAGGAGAAGCGGAGCATTTGCCGCATGGTGATCCGGGGCGTGCTGGCGCGCAGAATCATCATGAAGACCGCGATGGCGAGCATTTTGACAAAGAGCCAGAGGTAGCCGTCGAAGAAGAGCCCCCGGTAGCCACCCAGAAACAGGGTTGCCGCTCCTGCAAACAGTGCCATGAACTCCGCGAATTCCGCGAGCTTGAGGAGGAAGTAGTTCGTACCGCTGTACTCGGTATAGAAACCGTAGACGATCTCCTGCTCCGCATCGGGAATGTTGAACGGCGGCTGTTCCAGCAGTCCCAGCAGGGCGATGAAGTACAGCGTAAATCCCGGCAGCAGCACGAGGAAGCTCACCCACCCGCTGGTGTGGACGATGGTCTGAAGATTTAGTGTGCCGAACAGCAGGGCCGGGGAGAGCGCGGCCAGGAAGAAAGCTGTCTCCATTGAGATCATCTGCGTCAGCACCCGGATGCCGCCCAAAAAAGCATATTTGTTGTGTGAGCCGAAACCGGTCAAAAAGAGTAGAAACGGTTCTATACCGATCAGCACTACCAGCCCCAGCAGGCCGTAATCCGAGGGGACGACGGTGATGCCCGGCGTCCATGGAATCAGTGCGGTGGGAAGCGCTGCTATGATCACGGCCAGCAGCGGCATGAGAGAGAAAAGGTAGGGATTGACGTGGCGGGGAGTAATGCTCTCTTTACTCAGCAGTTTAGATAGATCGAACAGTGTCTGATATGATCCCGCCGGGCCGTTGAAGTGTGGCCCTACGCGTTTGTGCAACGGCGCCATAAACTTACGAAAAAACCAAAAGAGCGCCACGGTCCACAGCAGCAGGTAGAGAAGACCGGGAAAGACGATGATATTAAACAGCAGTTCCATGATCGCTCCTTACCGGTCCAGATCGCCCTGGCAGATGTAGAGACTGCCGAAGACAAGGGGGATATCCGAGAGGGTTTGGCCACGCAGAAGGTGATCGAGCATCATCGTGTGGTTGAAGCTGGGTGCTTTCATCTTGAGCCGGTAGGGGCTTTTCGCTTTCTCCTCCGTGACCAGATGCATCAGCACTTCGCCGCGTGCCCATTCGACCCGGCTGATTGCTTCACCTTTCGGCAGTTTTTTGGGTACTTTGACCATATGGTCTTTGGTCGGGTTGAACTCCCCGTCTGCGATGCCAGCTTCGATCCGCTTTTTTGCCTGCTTTATGATGTCGACGGACTGTTCCAGCTCGTTGAAAAGCTGCGTGAAACGATCTTTGGCCGTACCGGTTTCTTGGGTAATATACGCCATTTCGACTTCAGAATATGCGGCATACGGCTCGTCTAGACGGATGTCGGTGCGCACGCCGCCGGCGCGGGCAACGGGTCCGCAAAGTGCATATTGTTCGATCATATCTGTCGTCAATATGCCCAGCGTGCCTGCGCGTAGTTTCATCGTGGGATTTTTGACGAAGATGCTACGGATATCCTCTTTGGTTGCGTCGAATTTGTCCAGTGCCTTTTGCAATTCATCAAGCATATTGCTCTGTAGGCCATAGCGTACGCCACCGGGTTCAATGGCGGCGGTCGCAATGCGCGCGCCGCTGTAGGATTCCAGAAAATCCAGAAAGAATTCCCGTACATCCATGTTCCACATTGCAAGTGTATGCAGTCCCATCATATTGAAAAAACCGCCCAATCCCATCATGTGTGACGAAATACGGGCGGTTTCACCGAGCAATACCCGCATCCACGCGGCAAAAGGGGTGATCTGTATCTCCGCAATCTCCTCGACGGCCATGCAGTAGCCGACCATTGAGTTGATATTGTCCATAAAGCAGAGCCGCTCCACCGCGACGATGGCGCCGATGAAATCTTTTTGAGTAACCAGATGCTCCAGTGCGCGCCAGACATAACCGATGTCAGGATCGATTCCGATCACCTCTTCGCCGTCACAGTGCACTTTTAGACGGATGGGACCGCTGGCGGGATGAGTCGGTCCCCAGTTGAGCACGGTTTCCGAACCGTCAGGATCAAGATTGGCATCGCTGTTTTGCTGCTCTTTTTCAAAGTCGTTTACGATCGTTTTAAGATGGTTTAGCGTATCGGCTTCATGCGCCTCCCAGTCGAAGTCTTTGCGAAATGGCGCTTTGCCGTAAAAATCCTGCGAAACAATGATGGGGCGCAGGTCGGGATGGTCGGCAAAGTCGACACCGAACATGGAGAAAGCTTCGCGTTCGCTCCAGTCGGCGCCGGCGAAGAGCGGGGTGAGTGAATCGATGCGACACTGATCGGGCGTACGCGGGATGTCGCATTTGAGCCAGCAGTTGCGTTTGGTTTGAAGGTCTTCGAAAAAGTAGTTCATCTCCATGCGCGATTCATCGGGAAAATCTGTGGGAGAGACTGTTACCAGCGAACGCAGTCCCTCTTCTTTGAGCGCTTCCGCTACTGCACGCAGATCGTCCTGCCGCTTTAGCTTCGCTTTGATCCAGCTGCTTTTGTATGGCTCTACATATTCTGTTTCAAAGGCATCAAACAAACGTAAAATGCGTTTCATTAAAAAGCTATCTCTTTCCATAGACCGCCTTGGCTGGCGGCGCTGGGCTCTTTGTTTTTCATTTTGCTTTTAATGGCTTCCATCCCTTCGATGATCGCCTCGGGTTTCGGGGGACATCCGGCGACGAAGACATCGGCGGGCAGGATCTCGGTAGGATTCTTGATGACGGAAAGGGCGTCGTTGTAAGGACCGCCGTCGAAGGAGCAGGCCCCAAGCGCAAGTACATACTTTGGTTCGGGCATCTGGGCGTAGGTGCGCAGAAGCGCTGGAAGGATCTTTTTGCTCACCAGCCCGGTGATCACCAGAATGTCCGCCTGACGCGGTGTGGGCGTGGGCAGAAACCCGTAGCGTTCCCAATCGTAGCGCGGTCCCATCGCCGCCGCCATCTCCAGTGAGCAGCAACCGGTACAAAAATGGGCCATCCAGAGGCTTTCACTTTTGGCGTAATCGAAAAAATCAAGAATCTTCAGCATGGGCATGTTCCTTCATGGCAATGGTGATCGCGACAGCCATCACTACAGCAAAGATGGCCGCGGTCATCTGGGCCTTGGCGTGGCCGGCATAAACAAAGAGCGTCAAAAAAAGTCCGGTCATATCGGCGATTACGAACATGATGGCAAACATGAAAAAACTGAAATTGGCTTTTTTGGGATTGGATGCTCCTGCGGGAAGGCCGCATTCAAAATGGTCGTCCTTGACGCCACCGGGGGCGTAAGGCGCGAGCAGAATGCCGAACAGATAGAGCAAAAAAACCATACCGCTGATACCAAGTGCGTAGAGAAAAAAGGTTTCGATATGAGCTCCTTTGTAATGTCTGGAACTATTCTATCGAAAACTATCTACATAAAATGGTTACAAAATAGGCAAGGAATGAAATTTTGGCATTTAATCGATGATCAGTCGCTCTTTGGTGTCTTCATAGACTTTGGCGTCGAGAAACAGGGTGTATTTTCCCTGCGGAGTGTCGTCGGTTACAATGATAGGGGTCAGGTCGAACGGGGTCTGGCACAGTTGCTGCCGCAGTGCCAGTTCCTTTTCGGGTGCGGGCGGCTCATAGATAAGTTCCGTTACGTTCCGGTATGCCGTTCCCGTCTTTTCATTGAACGTTTCGAGCGTGATCAGACGGATGTCGTCGCGGTTGAAATAGTGGATGCCGTGCTGTGCGAACTCGACCTTTCCGTTGGCGCGTTTGCGCGGCAGGGTGGAGTAGTGCAGGGCATAGGCCGGAACGCTATGTGTTTTTCCTTTGATCAGACGGCAGGAGAACTGGCGGTAGTTGAGGAATTTTTGTTTGACAATGCGGTAGCTTCTGCCATCGTCGTCAAGGTGCATCCTTTGTTCGTACAGTGCCAGCCGCTCTTCGATGGAGGCGGGAAGGATCTGACCCGATATGGCGGAGAACATCTCGTCCATCAGTTTGTCCTGCTGCTCGCGCTGCATCGTCAACCCGTAGAGACAGCCGCAGTAGTCCTGGCGGTAGAGCTGCTGCTCTTTGGTGACGCGGCTCTGATCCTGCGTACCGCCGCCGGCGCGGTAGTCGACGAAGACGAACTCCAGCCCATGCTGTTGTTCGAACGCTTCGCCGCTGGCTTTGAGCTGCTCTTGCGATTTGAGCGGACTGACCAGCAGGGTCGTGGTCATTTTCTTTTCGCCCAGCTCCAGAGCCTTGTGCGCGCTGACATCGAAACGGCGGTCGAAACAGACCTCGCAGCGCGCCCCTTTTTCAGGCTCTTTTTCGAGCCCTCTGACCGCATCCATCCATGTTTCAAAATCGTAGTCGCCCTCGATGAGGTCGATGCCGAGTTTTTTGCACGAACGCTGGACGTCGAGGTAACGCAGCCGGTATTCTGAATAGGGATGGATATTGGGGTCGTAAAAGAAGCCGGTCAGCTTTTCTTCGGGGTAGTCATGCTGCAGCTTCTCCAAAAAGAAGTGGCTGTCGACGCTGCAGCAGATATGCACGAGCATGATACGGGTTTAGTCGCGTTCCGCGAGGATTTCGATTTTTTCGATGGTGTCCTGGCTTTCGATGCTGTCAAGAACGCGCATGGAGTCGGCGTCGTCGGGTTCGATGCCGCCGAAGACGGTGTGTACCCCGTCGAGGTGCGGGCAGGGAACGAAACAGATGAAGAACTGGCTGCCGCCGGTATCCGGGCCTGCATGGGCCATGGAGAGGGTCCCTTTGACGTGCTTGTGCGTGTTGTTGGCCGTTTCACAGGCAATCGCCCAGCCGGGACCGCCGGTACCGGTTCCCTGTGGGCAGCCGCCCTGGGCCATGAAGCCGGGGATGACGCGGTGAAAGTTCAGGCCGTCGTAAAAACCGTCTTTGGCGAGGAAGGCGAAGTTGGCCACCGTATTGGGTGTCTCCTCATTGTAGAGTTTTATCCACATAACGCCTTTGTTGGTCGTGACTTTGGCCCACTGGAATGAGGCCATCTCCTCGGCGCTGTAATCATAGGTCTTGAGGTCTTGTTTTCCGAATCCGAACATCTATCTCTCCTTTTTTCCCGAAATTATAGTCACTGTAGCTTATGCATACCTCTAAAAAGGCGAAACAATTCTTGATTCAGGTTTCTTAAAAGTCGCTTATTTCAAAGGAGAATCGGGTCAATTAATAGCCTCTTATCTCAGCTTGGTTATGATATC
>JANTHE010000118.1 GCA_024762585.1 Sulfuricurvum sp.
GATGCAGTATTCCATTGCGCGAACGAACGGCCAGCCATGTCAACAGAAAATTGACAGCGTTTCCGACATGCAGGAAGCCGCTGGGAGTCGGTGCAATTCTAGAGACAATTTGGCGGTTCACTTTTTTTGATGACCCCTGCCGCGGCGGAGGGTAAGTTGATTCATCTGTGCTCCGCTTAACGTATAGGCTTCACCAAAACCAAAAACCGCTTCTCCCGCGATGGGAGTGAAGGCGAACAGGTTGAAATCCTGCATCTGAGTCAATCTGTCGATCATTTCGGGAGCAAATTTATTTTTGAACTGCGTAATGACTTCGGAATATTGGGTCTGCTCCCGATCAATAATGGCTGCATCGCACTGTAACGACACGCGCTTTCTGGCAAACAGGTTCTCAGCAGCAGTTTCATCTTCAATAAAAAAAAGTGAAGCTTTTGCGCAGCGGCGCAGATTTTGCGCATGTTGCGCGATATCACTGATGAGGACGTAATAGCGATTATTGTCATAGACAAATGGAGCATATGAGCTAAATGGGTAGCCGTTATCGCTCAACGTGCCTATGATGACGCTTTTGAATTTTTGTATAAAGTCGAGCATTGTATTCCTTAAACCGGGTAGTAATGTAATTCATTGTTTGGCAATGAAACCTGTCGTAACGTCTTCCGGCTAATGCGCACAGATGGCATGTGGTAAAATCATAGCCAAATACTCTTCTAAAGGATACCTCTAAATGCATGGAGTACGGGATATACTGCGTATCATCGTCATCTTGTCACTGTTGCTTGGATCCTTGTACGGATCGGATGAAAGGCAATATCCGACGTTGGAGGAGTATTTTCGGCAGGCGAACGCAGATAAAGAAGCGGTATCGATAACGCAAGTGTCACGACCGCCTGAAAAGGCACTGAGCAGATCGCAGAAGGTCATATTAACTAATATTGCCGGTGCGGTGGTGATAGGCGGCTGGGGTTATGCGCAGTGGGGATATTTTACGCAGCCGTTCAATCGAAAGAAAGAGGGATATCTGGAAAAGGATACCAGCAATGGCGGAGCCGATAAGCTGGGGCATCTCTATTCGGCCTATTTGATCACCAGACTTCTGGCACCTTTGTATGAAGGATGGGGGTATGAGCGCAATGATGCCGCACTGTATGCTGCACTGAGTTCCGCTTTTTTGACGATTGGTGTCATGGAGTTTGGCGACGGTACCAGTCCTTACGGTTTCTCTTCTGAAGATGTTGTGATGGACTCCATCGGAATCGGTATCGGTTATTTATGGCACCGTTATCCTGCGCTGGCGAGGATGATTGATTTAAGAGTGGAGTGGGTCCCGGATTTTTCAAAGCTTGGCAAAGATACCGATTTCACGACTGACTATGAGCACATGAAGCATTTGGTTGCCATCAAGGCAAGCGGAGTGGCGGCTCTATCGGAGACGCCGTTGAAATATGCCGAACTGCATTTTGGGTATTTTGGCAGAAACTTTCATGACAATGGGCATCCCGGTGATTATCACCCGATTCCTGTAGAAGAGACCGAACGCTATTTTTATATCGCAGTGGGCTTGAATCTCTCGTTTATTCTGGAACCGGCCATAGGAGGTTATTCCAAAGTGTTCAATTATTATCAGATGCCCTATACGTATCTACCGTACAATCACCGGCTTTAATCATCTGTATCATACATCTTTAACCCGCTACACGCTAGAATCGCGATACTAATTATCGATGGGAAAAGTATGCTGAAGACACTATTGATTGAAATCGGAGTAGAGGAGCTGCCAGCGGTGCCGCTGCTCAAGGAGCTTCCGAATATAGAGAAGAAATGGGCCAGAATCCTTGAAGAAAATGCACTGCTGTGCGAATTTGAGTTTTTCTATACGCCTCGGCGCCTCGTGCTGTGGCACCGTGAGTTCAAAACAGCGCAGGACGACAGAACCGAAGCACTGTACGGTGCGCCGGTGAGCGTGGCGTTCAAAGACGGAGCGCCGACCAAGGCGGCGGAAGGGTTCGCCCGCAAGTGCGGCGTGAGTCTCGATGAGATCGGCCGGGCTGAAAAAGGGGGCAAAGAGGTACTTTACTATGAAAAAGAGATCAAGGGAGTCGCGTCGCGCGAACTGCTGGGCGGCATGATCGATACCTGGCTGGGCAGCCTCAGTTTCGGCAAATCAATGCGCTGGGGCGATTTACAGGAGAGCTTCATCCGTCCGGTGCGCTGGGTCAATGTTATGCTGGGCGGCGAAAGTGTAGATGTCTCACTGTTCGGCGTCAAGAGCAGCCCTTTCACCTATGTGCATCGAATGCACAGTTTTGACCCGCAGCCAGTTACGGACGAAAAAGCCTACTTCGATGTCCTGAAAACAGGTGCGGTGACGCTCTTCGAGGATGAACGCCGTAAGGCCATTATGGACGCATTCGAAACCATTGAAAACGACAGCAACGTTGTGATAGAAATCGATGAAGAGCTGCTGGACGAAGTTGTGGCGATCACGGAGCAGCCGACCCCGCTGCTGGGCAGTTTCGATGAAGCCTTCCTGCGTTTGCCACCGGAGGTCATCATCACCTCCATGAAAGAGCATCAGCGCTACTTTCCGGTATTCAAAAACAGCAAGCTGATCAACAAATTCGTCGTGGTCTCCAATGCCTTGACCTCCGACTTCTCGAAAGTCATCGAGGGCAATGAGCGCGTGCTGCGTCCGCGCCTGGCCGATGCACTCTTCTTTTACGATAATGATCTGAAAAACGGATTGAGTACGCAGGGGCTTGAAAAGGTCGTCTTTATGGACGGTCTGGGAACCCTGCGCGACAAAATCGACCGCGAACATGATATTGCCGATACACTTTACGAGCTGTACGGCGATCTGGTTGCGGAAGAGAACGGCATTGCCTATGAAATGAATCAGGAGCTGCTGCACCGTGCTGTGGAACTGGCCAAGGCGGATTTGATGAGCGAGATGGTCTACGAATTCACTGAGCTGCAGGGACTGATGGGCTATTACTATGCGCTGGCACTCGGTGAAGAGCCGGAGGTGGCACTGGCTATCAAGGAGCAGTACCTGCCCGAGGGCGAAGACTCTCCCGTGCCGACGACACGGTTCAGCGCAATGGTGGCACTCTCTATCAAACTCGATACCCTGCTGGGGCTTTTCAGCATCGACCAGATACCGACCGGTTCGCGAGATCCTTTTGGACTGCGCCGGGCGGTCAACGGCATTATCCGTACCGTGCTTACCCATACGCTGCCGTTTGACATTCGTGCCATGCTTGAGCGTCTGGGTGCAAAATACAATGCGGTCGACTATGACAAGCTGGAGGCCTTCTTCCTTGAACGCGTCAACCAGTACTATAGAGTCAATCCTTCTATTGTCGCGGCGGTACTTGCCTCGGGCGAACGGGAGCTTCTGGCACTCGATGCAAAAATAATGGCGGTGGCCACCTTTGTGGAATCCGATGAGTTCGCAACACTCTTCTCAACCTTTAAACGTGTCGCCAACATCACCAAGGATATTGACGTTCACGGTCCGCTCAATATCGATCCGGAACGTTTCGAGTCGGAGGAGGAGCGTGTGCTGTTTATTGCATTTAGCAGCGTCAGCGAAGCTTCCTATGGCTCTTATGAAGCGAAACTAGATGCTCTCTTCGGGCTCAAGCCGCAGCTTGACCGTTTCTTTGACAATGTCATGGTAAACGCCGAAGACGAAGCGGTGCGCTACAACCGTAAAGCGTTGGTGGGTTCCGTTTACAAGGCGCTGCTGGAGATTGCCGACATCAAAGAGATCTCTGTTTAGAGATGGTTTAATGCAGCAGGGCTCTTGCCGTCTGCAAGCAGCCTGATATATAGCATACACTTTTTTGTTAGGCAATGCCACTTTGGTGTATCAATGAAATGAACATTGATGAAAGAAAAGCGTAAATTCTTCAGTCAGCTTAGAGTTGGCACAAAAATTTTATAGCAGTTTTTTTTATAATGTAGTTAACGGATCGATGGAGTTACCATGGTGTAATTTATCGCTACCGTCTCAATGAATTGAGCGGTAGTTTCAAAGGAGATTACTATGGAAACACGTGGTAATACTATGTGTCAAATCGCTATTATGCAAGTTGCTCCGGAAGAAGCCGAAACGATGAACCGCCTCAGTACCATATGGGCGATGACAATGAACAAATCACATAAAAATGTGCTGCTCTATCCTATTGATATTCAAGTAGATGATGTGGAAGAGCTATGGCCGCGCAAATATATCGATACAAGCATGTTTAATGAATTTACGTGTGAGGACGGGTCGGAGTGGCTGGTGTCACAGGATGTTTCCATTGATGATATCAATGCATTTTTCACACTCTATCTGCATGAAGAAGAGATGGTGGCGTGATCTTTTTACAGCGATCAAAAATCCGTTGACGGGTTTTTGATTCATACGAGTGTAGATGTAACACTCTTTTTTCCACAATTTCATTTTATGCCATCATTATGAGCATAGGCATCTAAAGCATCATCAAAAAAACATATCCATTCTTTTCTTCTGCAGTGTCGGGTAGTAAATCTTGTTTTGGTTACACTTTTAAAAAGGAGATCCTTGATTTATGACACGGCCATTATCGGTGCAGGTATCTGTGGATGTTCGACGGCCTATTTTTTGACGCAAGCGGGGCAGAAAGTCGTCTTGATCGACCGCAAGGGGATTGCCGCGGGTGGCAGCGGGGCAGCGGGGGCGTTTATCTCACCCAAGTTTACCAAGGGAGGAGCGCTCAAAGAGCTGCTTGAGGAGGCGTATAGCTTTTCGCTGGCGTTTTACCAAGAATATTTTCCCGAGCGTGTTCAGGTTGCACCGCTGATCCATTTTGCCAAATATGATGACGAGAATGATAAAGTGAAGGCATTCAAGGCGACAACGTCGCTGCCGTTGCTGGAGCAACTGCCAAAAATTCCTCTGCGTGCAGAGGCGAAAATGTTCGAGCATGTGATATTAGCGCAAAGTGGTCTGGTGGATGCCCAGCGGGTCTGCACCCGATTGGCCGAGGGGAGTGATTTTTACCGTCATCATGTAGATATTATACAATATGAAAATGGAGCCTGGCGGATTGGCGGAATGAAGGCGAAACGGGTTGTGCTGGCAACCGGAGCGTACAGGCCGGTGGTGTCAATGCCACATATTGGTCTGCGAGCAGTATGGGGGCATCGCATCGATATCCGTACCTCTACCGTGCTGCCGTGCCATTTGCATCAGTACGTTTCCGTGGCTGCAACGGACAAGGAAGGGTGCAGCGCAATCGGTGCGACGCATGACGTGCATTATCATCCGCAGACGGCGACAAAGCCATATGATTTTGAACAGGGCAGAGCGGAGTTGCTGGAGAAGGCTGCAAGAACGGTGCGGCTCGAAAACGTGGAGATACTGAAAGATTACACGGGACTGCGTTCGGGTTCGAATGACTACTACCCCATTGT
>JANTHE010000119.1 GCA_024762585.1 Sulfuricurvum sp.
ATCTTCTACCTGTTCGGGCAGTTCAGCTATGAGCAGTTCGTTTCGGGTGTGATGATGATGCCGGGATTCCTGATTGGATTTTTGGTCGCACCCAGGTTCGCGCACTATTTTGACCCGAAATATGCCAAAACCGCTGTGCTCTCGATGGCGGTGATCGGTTCGACCGTACTCATTGGCAAATCGCTCGTTACGATTTTCTGACGGCGATCGCCTGTTTGCGCATGCGGTACTTCTCGTGCGGTTCGTTCCGGAACTCTTTGTATTCGAGTACGTCGAAGCCCTCGCTAAAAAGGTCGAGCAGCTCCCCTTTTTGAAGCAGAAAGTCCGGGTTGGAGTCGGGCTTTTCGTTGGCGGGGTCCGCCATGTAGGTCTCGACGATTAAAATACCGCCCGGTTTCAGCGCCGTTATGGCCCGTTCGATGAGCGCACGGTCGAGGAAGTTTGTTTTGACGATCAGATCGTATGATTCGGGTTCGGGTATAAACGTATCGAGGTCGGCCTCGATGACGTTCACGCTCTCTGGATTCACCCGCGATCTTAGAGTGTCGAGCGCGACGGCCGAGATGTCGACAGCATCGACATGAAACCCTTTTTCAGCCAGAAAGCACGTATGGCGGCCGCTGCCGCAGGCGAGGTCGAGGGCGCTGATGCCTGGAGCGAGTTTCCAAAACATTTCGACATGCTTGCTGGGCGGTCGCTGTGCAAGCAGGCTACTCATTTCACTGTATTTTTTGTCCCATTTCTCTTTGTCTTTCAATGACATATGCATTCCTTATACATACGTAATTTTAACTGAAAAAACGCAGCCGTATCTGCTTTTCGATCTCAATGGTGACAAAAAGTGTCACTCCGATGCCGAAGATAAGCAGCAGCTCGGGCAGCGGAATCGCTTCTGTCCCGAAAATATGCTGCAAGAAAGGGAGGTAGCTGATGCAGTATTGACCAGTCAGGACGACAGCGATTGCACCCCAGATATATCTGGTTCCCTTGAGTGTTTTCCACGTGAGCGTCGTTTCACGAAAGTTCCGGATGAACAGCAGGTGGAAAATCTCCAATACCACCAGGGTATTCATGGCGATGGTGCGCGCCAGCGCTTCGCTGGCACCTTCTGTGACGGCATAGTCATAGATGCCGAATACGCCGGCAAGGAACAAAAAGGCGACAAGGACGATATGCCAAAGCAGGTCGCCTCCAAGCAAAGGTTCGTCGCGCGGGCGCGGTGGTCTGTTCATTGTGTGTGGTTCGGAAGGTTCGAATGCGAGTGCAATGCCCAAAGTGACTGCCGTGATCATATTGACCCATAGAATCTGTATCGGGGTGATCGGCAGCGCCATTTGCAAAAACAGCGCCGCCATAATCGTCAGCGCTTCGCCGGCGTTGGTCGGCAGGGTCCAGCTAATGACTTTTTTGATGTTGTTGTAGACGGTGCGGCCTTCGCGTACCGCTGCGACAATAGATGCGAAGTTGTCATCGGCCAGGACGATTTCTGCAGCCTCTTTGGCCGCTTCGCTGCCGCCCCTGCCCATGGCGATACCGACCTCGGCACGCTTGAGTGCCGGTGCGTCATTGACACCGTCACCGGTCATGGCGACGGTATTGTCCGCGGATTGCAGCGCCATGACCAGTCTGAGTTTGTGCTCGGGAGTTGTCCGGGCGAAAATACCTGTTTTTGCAACGGAATGTGCCAGCGTTTCGTCATCTTGCGCAGTGATTTGCGAGCCGGTAAGAACGGCATCCGCATGTTGGAGTCCGAGGCTTTTCCCAATGGCCTGAGCGGTCGCGGCGTGATCACCGGTAATCATTTTTACTTCAATGCCGGCACGGGTGCATTCGGCGACGGCATCGATGGCTTCGGGACGCGGCGGGTCTATGAAACCGGCCAGCCCTATGAACGTCAGAGGGGACGCTACATCGGAGAACTCAAGTACGGTATGTTCCGGTGGTACGGTTTTAATGGCGAATGCCAGGACCCGCTGGCCTTTTTCAGCGATCGTTTCTGCCTCTTTTTGCCAATACTGTTGAACAAATGCACCGGTTTTTGATGCGCTTTCATACTGCTGCGTACACATGGCCAGTACTGCTTCCGGGGCACCTTTTACAAAAACAGCTGCATGATTTTCATGGTCATGGTGCAGTGTGGCCATGAATTTGTGTGCACTGTCAAAGGGTATGGTGTCGCTTCTGTTCCACTGCTGTCGTGCGTGTGCGGCATCGGCATCCATTTTTCCATACAGTGCCAGCAGCGCTCCTTCCATAGGGTCGCCTTCTACTCGCCAGGTGTCATCTGCAGCATGCAGGTCTGCGTCATTGCAGAGCACGGCGGCCCTCCCCAGCTCGAGGAGTGCAGGGTATTCCTGGGCGGTTACCGTTTGGCCCTGGTACTCGATTGTGCCGACAGGCGCATAGCCATCGCCGGTAATCGTAAACGTTCCTTCGGGGGTAACGATGGTCGCCACACTCATCTCGTTGCGGGTCAGGGTACCGGTTTTATCTGAACAGATGACAGAAACGGAACCAAGGGTTTCGATGGCAGGAAGACGCCTTATGATGGCGTTGCGTTTTGCCATGGCCTGAACACCCACCGCAAGCGTAATCGTCAATACTGCAGGCAGGCCCTCCGGTATGGCAGCGACAAAAATTCCCACGACAGCCATAAAAAGCTCTGAAAAGGGGTAATGGAAATAGAAATGCCCCAGCAGTAGAATCAGTGCTGAAATGCTCAGGATGAAAAAGGTCAGCCGTTTTGCAAAATGGTCCATCTGGATAATCAGCGGCGTTTTTAGGGTTTTGACATCCGAGATCATTGTGCTGATCCGCCCGATTTCTGTCTGTGCACCTGTCTGAACAACGATCCCTTTGCCCTGACCTCTGGTAACGGTCGTTCCGTTATAAGCCATACAGCTGCGGTCGCCAAGCGGTGTGTTCAGATCGACAGGGTCGGGGTGTTTTTCAACCGGAACGGATTCTCCGGTGAGAATCGCCTCTTGTATCTGCAGGCCGTGGCACTCCAGTATCCGAATATCGGCAGGCACTTTGTCGCCGGCTTCGAGCAGTATGATATCTCCGGGTACGAGCATCTCGCTGCCGATCGTGCTGCGCTGATTGCTGCGCACCACGGTCGAGTGCTGTGCCAGCATATGCCCGATGGCTTCCAGCGCTTTTTCCGCTTTGCCCTCTTGTACAAATCCGATGAGCGCATTGATAAAGACAACGGCCAGAATGACCAGCGTGTCTGCATAATGATCAAGCAGCGCCGTAATAAGGGCCGCGCCGATGAGCACATAAATGAGGATATTGTTGAAGTGTGAAAAAAAACGCAGCAACGGATGTTTCGGCACCGGCTTTGGCAGGCGGTTGAAGCCATACTTTTTGCGTCTGGATTCCACTGCATTCTCATCCAGACCGGTTATGGTGCTGTTTAACTCTTCCAGAGTCTTTGCGGCTGTTATTGTATGCCACTGTTTTGGTTCATTTTCCATGAATAGCCTCCTGCGGGGGAGATATGCCTGTATAGGATTATTCTAGCGCACCGGAAACAGAGTTAAATAAAAAATTTTAATTCAAATATTTTTTGAAGTTAGGCAATGGCTTTTTGAAAAAAAGTACAGGCGGTTATTGCCGCTGGGCAGCAGCTTTTGTCAATCCGGCCAGCGCCTTTTCAATCTTGGCAAAGACCTTGTCGCACCCTTTGACGGCGTGACGACGTTTCAGATACTCCGGGTCATTGTAGGAGAGCCAAACCTTTCCCTTGGCATCCTGCCAGACCAGCGCTTTTTGCGGCAGGTCGATGGCGACACTTTGCTCGCACTGCATCAGAGGAGTACCGACCCTGGGGTTGCCGAAGATGACGAGTTCCGTCGGGCGCAGCGCTTTGCCGACCTTGCGCGCCCCGTCGGTGTGGTTGACGCGTGCGAATACGGTCATCCCTTTGCGGTGCAATATGGCTTCGAATCTGTCTGCAGTTTTCGAGACGTTGTAATCACTGGGAACGTTGATCATTCCCTCGGCGGCCAACAGTGAGATGCAGCTTATCACCGCAGCAATAAATGTTCTTTTCACTCTTTATGCTCCTCGTCGTCATTACGACCTTTTTCAAGATACCAGGCGTACCCTACCATTATGGCGATCACCGCCGCCCAGACCAGAAAACCGGGCAGGGCGGAGAGATTCAGATGCGCTCCGGCATCCGGGGGGATGTTCGATGGTCCCATGCTGCACTCCTACTCGTGATTAGCAACCGTCGGCGGCACGACAGCGCTGTCGGCCTGCATTGCCAGGGCCTCAGGATGATTTTTATAATGTGCCCGGACCGCGTCGGCCAGCTTTTTCTTCGTCGCTTCATCTACCTCGACGATCTCGCCATCGGGCAGGGCGTTGATAAGGGAGATGAGCAGCTCGTCTTGAGGTGGTTCCATTCTATCCAGCCAGGTTTGCAGCATAGCTTTGTCGACGTGCGAGGGAATGGAACCCATGATGCCGATATCGTTCTGGTCGTGAATGAGCAGCCCTGAGGTCGTACCGCGGTCGAGGGTGAGCACCTGGAAGAAGTAGAGGGTGTGGTAGGCCAGCTGCTCGGCGGCATCCTCCTCCATTACCTCCGTACGCTGTGCCAGGGCATCGGAGATGATGGAGACGTAGACGTCGATGACCTGTTCGCCGAAGTATTTCGCGAAAGAGAGGTCGGTTTCGAAATCACCGGTGTTGAAGTGCTCCAGGTAGAAGTGCGCCACGCCGCGGTGCCGTTCCAGCGCGGGGATGTAAAAGTAGCGGTCGCCCTGCTCGGCGCCGGTTTCGAACTGATCGGGCGTGATGAAGTTCAGATGCTCTATAAAACGGTGCTGGTCCTCTTCGTAGAAGATGGAGGGGTTGAGGTCGGCCATGATGCGCCAGTAGCCGCTGCCGTCTTTCATACGGGTATAGCTTATATGCATATGCATGGAGGGCACATGCGGGTTGCGCGGGTGGATGATGGTGGAGATGGCGCTTGCGGCATCGAGGTTCTTCTTGGGCAGGTCAGCATACTGCACCTGCGAAACGTTGACAGAAGCCCGATTGAAAAGGTGTACGTCACGCGCTTCGTAGCGCATGCCTCCGCCATGGTTTCCCTCGTCTCTAAACCATTCAACGGCTTCAAAAGGGGTGTTGTCGCCGAAAATCTGGCTCAGACCGTTCAGGCGGTTGACAAAGTAAAGCTGCAGGTTCTCGGCCAGTCCGATGGCCGCTTCGCATTCGGGAGTCTCGGAAAAGACGCGTTGCATGAGTTAATCCTCCTTGATGGCTTTTTTGATCAGTCCTGTCGAGGCGAAAAAGAGCAGTTCGAACAGGGGATTGATCCTGGCGGTGCTGCTGTCCGGCGCATCGATGATTCGGAACGTAAAGGGGTCTCCTTCGTTCGGTG
>JANTHE010000120.1 GCA_024762585.1 Sulfuricurvum sp.
AAACAATATGACGCATTCATGGTTGATGTTGGCGGCCAAACTCGGATTCGAACTAAGAATCGCGACGCCAAAAGGGTATGAAGTCGATGCCGCCGTGCTTGCCGAAGCGCTTGAAATCGCCAGGCAAAGCGGCGCGCTGATTAGAGTGGGCAACGATCCCGATGACGCAATCACCGGAGCGACTGTTGTCACAACGGATACCTGGGCTTCAATGGGCCAGGAAAATGAAAAAGAGCAGCGCATTCGCGATTTTTCCGGATATATTGTTGATGATGCCAAGATGGCAAAAGCAAAAGAAGATGCCATTTTCCTTCACTGCCTTCCTGCATATCGTGGTCAGGAAGTAAGTGAATCCGTACTGGAAGGGGAGCAAAGCGTCATTTTTGATGAAGCGGAGAACAGGCTGCATGCCCAAAAGGGACTGATGGTCTGGTTGGGGAAACATAAATAAACAATAGGTATTAAAATTAATAATACTTAATATTGCGGCTTTTTAAAGAATAAGCTATAATCATTGTATTGTCAAAATATAAGGTTGGTAGCAGATGAAAGTGTCTATTCTATTGATTGCCGTGCTGACGACAGCTCAATTGCTATTCGCAGCCGAAGCCGCACCGGAACTCGATCCGAAATATCACGATTCTTCAAAATGCAAATCCTGTCACGCTCGGATTGTAAAAGAGTGGTCCGGTTCCTACCATGCTAAATCGCATTTTAAGAATGACGAGTATCTTCGCGCGTCAATGAAGTATTATGCACGCAAAACCCGTAAGCCGATCAATGCCGTTAAAGTGGAATGTGCCGCCTGTCACAATCCGAGAGTTGCGGTCACTTCGACCGATGTCAATTACCAGATCGATGTGCTGATGGGACTGGATAAAAACAGTGATGTTAACAAAGCGGTCCAAGACAGCGCGCTTTCAGAAGGTGTGAACTGTCTTGTATGCCACAACGTTGATGCCATCAAGGATAATTTGCCACCGGAGAAACGAGGCGTACACCGCATTAAGTGGAATCCCGTCGGCATTATGAGCGGGCCAATCGAAGATGCCAAGTCGCCGTATCATAAAACGCAGTATAGGGATTTCTTCGGAAAAGACCCGAAGCATCTTTGTTTTGTCTGTCATGCAAATGACCGCTCGAGTGAAAATTTTCTGTTCGCCAATACAAGAAAAGAGTATAAAGATACGAAAAAGCAGTGTGCCGATTGCCATATGAGTCCGAAAAAAGAGGGATTTGCTTCCAACCTTCCGATTGACAACGGAAAACCGAAAAAACGGATGGTCCGAGAGCACGGTTTTGTTGGGGCGCACACGAATTGGCTTTGGGAAGATGCGCTCGGTATCAAAGCCAAAAGGAAGGGTGAAAGTTTCATCGTGACACTTTCGAATGAAAACCCACATAACATCCCAACAGGGTTCGGTGCGCGTGAATTGATACTTGACGTTGTTTATCGAAGCGGTTCTAAAGTGATCGAGACCAAGAGTATCTCATTGACGCAGCACTATACCGACAAACGTGGAAAACCGACTATTCCCCATCTGGCGAAAAAAGCGACGAAAGATCTGTCTGTTCCGGCGCGGGGAAAGAAAACACTGAAGGTACCGATGGTAAATGGGGCCGGGCAGGTGACGTTTGAGCTCTATTACAGATTAGTCAATAATGAGGTCCGAAGTCTGCTGAAGCTTAAAGAGCCGCAGTGGAGCGAGAAAAAGTTTATTACCCGGACGACGGTACGGTTATAAATCAGTAAGCGACGCCAGTGACGCTTCTTACTTTGTCGGTGATGGTACGAGCAGCTTCGCGTGCTTTTACCGCACCGGCTTTGAGAATATCACGCACTTCATCCTGATGGGCTTCGAAGTAGGCACGTTTTTCCCGGTAAGGTCTGAAATATTCCCAGATCAGTTCGGCAAGGTAGAGTTTGAAGTGCCCATGCCCTTCACCTCCGCGTTCATACCGCGCCTGCAGTGCCTTGCACCCTTCGTCGTCAAGAAAGAGCTTGGCGAGGTTGTAGACATTGCATTCTTTCCACTCTTTAGGCTCTTCCAGCGGCACGGCTTCGGTCACAATTTTTTTGATGGTCTTTAGCTGCTGTTTCTCTTCACCGAAAATATTGATGGTATTGCCGTAGCTTTTGCTCATCTTCTGCCCGTCGATACCCGGCACGGTCGCCACGTTGTCATCGACACGGAATTCGGGGAGATGCAGTATCTCGCCATAGGCATTGTTGAAACGGATGGCAATATCGCGGGCGATCTCAACATGCTGGATCTGATCTTTTCCAACGGGGACGATATCCGATTCAAAAAGCAAGATATCTGCAGCCATCAGTACCGGGTAGGAGAATAGACTGTGGTTGGCAGCGATGCCTTTCGCCACTTTGTCTTTGTAGCTGTGGGCGCGCTCGAGCAGCCCCATCGGTGTAAATGAAGAGAGTGCCCAGTAGAGTTCGAGGACTTCGTCGACGTCGCTCTGTACCCAGAAGGTCGATTTTTCAGGGTCGATGCCAAGTGCCAGGAAATCCATGGCAGCCTGTAGAGTGAGC
Source organism: Sulfuricurvum sp. (assembly GCA_024762585.1). GTDB lineage: Bacteria > Campylobacterota > Campylobacteria > Campylobacterales > Sulfurimonadaceae > Thiomicrolovo. Next base: position 2,549 of record JANTHE010000120.1, read on the forward strand.
GTGGAAAGCCGCTTACCGTCATGGACGGTCGTCATCGCATGGTAGTTGGCGATAAAAGCGAAAACGTCATGCTCTTGCTGGGCTTCTACCATGGCCCTGATTGAGCCGAAATAGTTACCAATATGCAGGTCGCCTGAGGGCTGTATCCCTGTCAAAAGTCTCATGCACTCTCCTTTTTTAGTCGCGAAATTATAGCAAAAGAGCTTGAAGTGCCGCATGGCAGGGAAAAATGCAATCGCGGTTTCATTTTGATTTAGAAACTCTCTGATATACTTTAGTCAACTTCACTTAAAAGGATTTACGATGAATACACCTATTCGTACTAAAGATCTTACGCTCACGGATAAAACAAAAGAGCATATTCAAAAAGCCAAAGCTCAGTTTTTAAAATTCGGGTTGGATATCACAACGATGAATGTACTTCTCAGTAAAGTGAAAAACGGCGTGGAAGTTGAATTTGATATTCATATTGCGCATAATGCACCTGTGGTGATTTCTCAGCAAGACGCTGACCTCGATGCTGCGATAGATCTGGCGGTCGAGCGGGCAAACAAAGCACTTCGACGGTTGCATGACAAAATAAAATCGCACCGGGGACCGGGGCTGAAAGATCTTGAGGTACAGGAGGCGTAAGGGATGGAAAAACGCAAAGTGGTATGTCCGCATTGCGGTCAGGTCAATGCGATACCGGTCAAAGAACAGTATGCCAAAGCCAACTGTGGACACTGTAAACAATCGTTATTGGACACCAAGCCTGTCGAACTTGACAGTGCCGCCTTCGACAACCAGATCGCCAATAGCGATATTCCTGTTATTGTCGATTTCTGGGCGCCGTGGTGCGGGCCATGCCGCATGATGGCACCAGCATTTGAACAAGCAGCTGCGGCGTTTCCGCTCAAAGCGAGATTTGCCAAAGTCAACACCGAAGAGCAACAGATGATCGCCGGACGTTTTGGTATCCGCTCCATCCCTACCCTCATCGCCTTCAAGAATGGTCAGGAGGTCGATCGGGTTTCAGGTGCGCTCAGTGCCGATCAGCTTAAACAATGGGTCGCACGGTTTATCTGATATAATGCTGCCTCTATTCTTGGGGCAGGCATCTTGTTACGTTTTTATCTTCTTATATTTATTTTGACGTCTTCATTACTTTCAAGCGAGAATTGGTCTGTTCGAGCCGGTTACGGATATTCGGATCAAAACGATTTGGGTGAGATTATTTCTTTCCAGCCGCATCCGCATCCTGCCGGAACGTCTGCCGGAGGCATTGATGCAGGATATCTTCTCAGTGAAGATACTTGGGATATGCCGCTCGATTTTTATCTGAAAAGCGGAATCAACCGCTTTTTTGAAAATGGAATTCAGCCCGATTTCTATGAAATCACTCTGTACCTCAAAGTTTTTTGGAATTTCAGGCCATGGGAAAATGAAATTCGGCTGGGATTTGGCGAAGGAGTCTCTTATGCTGACGGTATCCCTTATGTTGAAAAACTTGAGGCAGAAGGGGAAGGGGATAACAATTCACGTATTCTGAATTACCTTGATATTTCGCTCGACATTGACGTTGGACGGCTGTTCGGCTACAATCCGCTACACGGAACCTACCTTGGATATGCACTCAAGCACCGATCGGGGATTTACGGTCTGATCAACAGCGTACACCGCGGCGGTTCGAATTACAACCTCTTCTATGTAGAGTATAAGTTTTAAAGGACATTGAAATGGAATATTATAGTTGGATACTTGCTTTTCACGTGATGAGCTTCATTAGCTGGATGGCTATGCTTTTTTATCTGCCCAGACTTTATGTCTATCATTCCGAACATGCGGCCAACAAAGGTTTTACCGAAGTGGTGGCCATTCAGGAAGACAAACTCTATCACTTCATCGGCGTTCCGGCGATGTGGGCGACGATTCTAAGCGGCGGGGCAATGATCGCACTGAATCCGGGACTCTTTCAAAGCGGCGGATGGCTGCATGCCAAACTTACCGCGGCACTGCTGCTGATTATTTACCATATTACGCTTGGACGCCTCAAAAAACGCTTGCAGGCCGGCAGTTGCAGCAAAAGCGGAAAATTCTTTCGTATGTACAATGAAGTCCCGACGCTGCTGATGATCTTTATTGTTATTATGGTCGTTGTCAAGCCTTTTTGATGGCTTCGGTATAATTTTGTATATACATCGCCTGGGAAATCAATGAAAAAACTTGCCATTATCGGCCGCCCCAATGTGGGCAAAAGCTCATTTTTTAACCGTTTGCTCAAAGAACGCGATGCCATTACCTCCGAAATGGCAGGTACCACGCGTGATGTGAAGCGGCGGATTGCCACTGTGTTGGATCGCGAGGTCGAAGTGCTCGATACCGGCGGTCTGGACGAAGGGTGCGAACTCTTTGACAAAGTGCGCGAAAAATCCGTCGCCGCGGCGAAAGAGGCCGACATCATCTTGTTTATGGTCGATGGCAAAAGCCTGCCCGAAGATGAGGATAAGAAACTCTTTCATGAACTCGAAGCCATGGGCAAGAGCATGGCGCTGGTTGTGAACAAAATCGATAACGACAAGATGAAAGAGAAGGTGTGGGAGTACTACAGCTTTGGTACGGAGAATATATTCGGCATTTCGGTATCGCACAATCGCTCCATCAATCCGCTGCTGGAATGGATTGCCAAGCAGTTGCCGTATATCCCCAAGGCCGAGGAGATGACCCCGACCGAGCCGGATATGCTCGATGAGTTCGATGCCTTTCTCGAGCAGTATGATGATGAGGGAGCGGAGGCTTCGGTCTTTGATGAGAATGATGAAATTCGCGAGGATGAAGCGGATCCGAATAAGATCGATGTCGCCATTAT
>JANTHE010000121.1 GCA_024762585.1 Sulfuricurvum sp.
TATGATGCGCTGATGGAGTTGTTTGAAAGCGCAAAACCGGTTACAGAGACTGAACAACCGTCCGAACAGCCGGTACGTATGAACACTGCGCCCGATGCGCTCAGAAGCCGCTATGATGCCCTGGCATCGGAGTGGGCAAAGTCGTTTTTTGCCGTGACGGGGCAAACGGCATATATCCGGCTGCGTACGATTGTGAAAAAACGCAAGTTTGAAAAGCCGGAGGATGAGGTCGTGTATCGCTGCGGCGAGCATACCTGTCTGGTCTGTCCTGCGCCGCTGATCAATTACATCAATGAACAGCGGTTGGGTGCCTACGATCAGATTCCGGAACTGATGCACCCGCTGACGCAGATTGACATGCTGTTGTTCGAACAGACGGCAGCAGTGCTTTTTCATGAGGAATCGATGACGCTGGCCGATACGGTGCCAGAAGGCAGGGTCTGGATTGAAGCCGGTTTCGACCTTGAAATCGCGCCGTATCTTCGGACGACGTTTCGATGGCTGCATGATGAATCTCTATAAGTATACGGTTCCCGAAGAGGGAAAAGAGTCTGTCGACACGCTCTTGCAAAATCAGGCGGTGCGTATTGAACGCATTGCATCGAACACGGCATCTACGCAGTGGCTTGACCAGGATGAAGAGGAGTGGGTCGTTTTGCTTAAGGGCAGTGCGGTCATCGAGTTTGAGAATGAAACGACAACGCTTGGTGCAGGGGATACGCTGCATATCAAAGCGCATCGGCGTCATCGGGTTGTCTCGACCTCGGAAGATGCCCTGTGGTTGGCGGTGTTTTACCAAGAGAACAAGAAAGTGTGCTAGGATTAGCGGAAGGGAAAATGGATGGCAAAAAATATTATATTAATTGGTTTCATGGGGGTCGGCAAAGGCAGTATTGCCCGTGAGATCGTACGGCAAAGCGGCATGGTCGCTCTTGATACCGACGATGTGATCGAGAGCATGGAGAACCGAAAGGTCAAGACGATCTTCGAAGAGGAGGGCGAGGCTTATTTCCGCGGCCTGGAGCAAACTGTCGCCCATTGGCTGGAAAAAGATGTCAAGCATACGCTGATTTCGACCGGCGGCGGATTCTTTAAGGTCGGCAATCTTGGTAAGATCGGTACCGTCGTGCTGCTGCACGCGGATTTCGACACCATCTACCGTCGCATCACCACCCACCCGAATGCGGAAAAGAAGCTGAAAAAACGTCCGCTTTTCAGAGATGAAAGCAGTGCCCGGAAACTGTACGACGAACGCGAACCCACTTATGCCAAGGCGGCAGATGTCGTGATCGATGTTGCGGGGAAGACACCGGAAAAAGTGGCGAAAGAGATTCTGAAAAAGGTGATAAAAAAATGAAACGAATAGCAGGAATCCTTTTGGTCCTGGCGGCGCTGCTGCATGCCGGAGGAATTCATTGGGAACAAGATTACAAGCATGCGGTGGCCAAAGCGAAGCAGCTGCACAAGCCGATCTTTTTCGTCTTTTCGCGCCACGGCTGCAAATGGTGCGGCCATCTCGAGCGAACGACGTTTCAAAACAAGAAAGTCATTTCACGACTCAATGACGGATTCGTCAACGTCATCGCCTATACCGATGAGAACGATTATGTGCCGCGCGAACTTTGGGCACCGGGAACGCCGGCGCTGTGGTTTCTGAGCAGTGACGGAACAGCGATGTTTCAGCCCATTCAAGGCGCGGTCGGAGCCGAGGATTTCTTAAGGGCGGCCGATATCGTCACCAACGAGTTCAATAAACAGATGATAATGAAAAAATACGGCAGCGGAAAGTGAAAAAAAGGGTCGTTATCGTCGGTGGAGGCTATGCCGGCATCCGGGCGATGCAGCATCTGAGCACCCTGCCGTACATCTCGGTGACCGTGATCGATAAAAACCCTTTTCATTATCTGCAGACAGAGGCCTACGCGCTGATTGCGCAGCGTGCGACGCTGGTTGACGTCACGGTAGACCTGCCTGCTTTATGCAAAAGCTACCCCCGGTCAACCTTTGTCAAAGCCGAAGTCACGGGCATTGATTTTGCTGCAAAAAAGGTGGAGGCCGGGCAAGAAGATTTCTACTATGATTATCTCATCTTCGCCATGGGGTCGCGTACCTTTTTTCCCGATACCATAGCGGGGCTGCATGCTTACGCCCATGGTGTCAAAAGTCTCAAGAACGCGTTTCGGTTTCGACAGCAGTTCGAACAGCAGCTGTTCGAGCGAATGAACAGCGAAGCCGATGAACAGTGCCGCGACTTCAGTGTCGTCATCGCCGGCGCCGGTCTCAGCGGCGTGGAGATTGCCGCGGAGATGGCCGATTACACCCGGTGGTTCATGCACAAAAACCGCATGATATGCGAATCAATCACGATCTGTCTCGTGGCATCGAGGGATGAAGTCCTGACCGGAATGCACCCTTACCTGAAAGCGAAAGCAAAAGCCCGCCTGCAGGCGCTGGGCGTCACGATAGTGTTCGGCAGCCGTGTGGCTTCGGTCGAACCCGATACGGCGGTGCTTGAAGACGGCCGCAGGCTCGGATTCGATTTCATGATCTACGCGGGGGGTATTATGGCGTCTCCTTTGACGAAAACGCTGGAAGTTTCGCGAAACAAAAAAGGACAGATCGCCGTAGAGCGTACCCTTGCCGTGAAGGGAAAAGACGATGCTTTCGCCATTGGAGATGCGGCGGACATGCGCGATGCCGCCGGTCATCCGCTGCCGGCCACGGCAAACGGGGCGGAAAAAAGCGCGGCGCTGGCAGTATTGAATATTGTACGCTCTATCCGAAACGAGCCGATGATCGAGCGGCCGATCCGCCTTGAAGGTTATATGGTGGCGCTGGGCCGGTTCAATGCCGCCGTGGTGCTGTTCGAGCGCATCAAATTTTCCGGTGTTGCCGGTTTCATTATGAAACGCCTCATCACCGACCGGTACAAATACCTGCTGGACCGGCACGCATACAAGACCTTTCGCCGCTTTCCTAAGGTATGATGACCATCAGGTCTTCTGCGAAGACTAAATGCCCTTTGTACGTGCGTCGAATACTATTCTCCGTCTCTTGTTCATGCCCAATGGTGCGGTGCATCCGGTGGGTCAAAACGACTTTTTTCGCTCCGGATTTCGCAGCGATGCTCCCGATTTTAGAAGGCTGCATATGCAGTGAACGCGCGCCGAGGTACCTCGTTTCGGGGATTGCCAGGTGCATGACGAGCAGGTCGGCATCTTTGGCAAAGGCGGCCAGCGTCCCGTCGGCATCGTTGGTGTCGCCGCTGATGACAATGGTTTTGCCGTCCATGACGATCTTGTAGGCCAGTGCGGGGACGATACCGTGATGGACGTTCAGTGTCTGCAGGATAAACGACGGAAACGTCATGGACGCTGCTGCACGTGTGGGCAGCAGCTCGAACGAATCGCTTTGCGGGGTCAGTACGTCTTGCATGTAGCGATAAACACCCTGTTTGCCGAACAGTCCTTCAAGATAGGCCTCGATGGAGGGAAACGAACTGTTTCCTCCGGGGCCTATGACAGGAAGAGGAGCGGTTCGGCTGCTGAAATAACCGGCCTTGACGAACGACGGGAGATCGACACAGTGGTCGATGTGCAGATGGGTGAAGGCGATAGCTTCGAGGGTATCAATGCGCGCGCCGCTTTGCGCGAAGCGCAGCATCGTGCTGCTGCCCGCATCGATCATGATTCTGGCTTTGCCGTCGAGCGAGACAAGGTAGCCCGTGGAGGCCCGTTTGCCGATTTCAGGACCGCCGGAGCCCAGAACGGTAAAGCTCACGTCGCCTGCGGCGAGTTTGAGGATGAGGATAAGGATCAATGGCAGTGCTTTCATGGGAATATTATAGTCAGTCACGGTGCCATTTACGGTGCGTTTGATTACATAAAGGTTATAATGGCGTCACTATATTTCAACAAAGAGTAAACAAAATGGTATTTACGTCAACGACTGCGGCCGATTTCGATGCGATTTTCACCGAACTGCTCGAACGCGGCAAAATGGATATTGAACATGTCAGCGCGATTGTCGGCGACATCATCAAAGAGATCAAAGACGAAAAAAATGCGGCGCTCAAACGTCATATCGCCAAATTCGACCAGTGGGAGCCTGTCGATGACGATGAGCTGAAGATCGACCCCGAAGCGATGAAGCAGGCTTATGCCGAGCTTGACGTAGCACTCAAGGACAGCTTGCATCTGGCGTATGACCGCATCAGGGCGTATCATGAAAAGCAGCTGCCCAAATCGTGGTTCGACACCGAAGCCAATGGCACGATCCTGGGGCAAAAGGTCACGCCGGTGGATCGCGCAGGGCTCTATATCCCCGGCGGAAAAGCGGCCTATCCCAGTTCGCTGCTGATGAACGTCATCCCGGCGCAGGTCGCAGGTGTGGCGCAGATCGTCGTCTGCACGCCGACCCCGGAGAACGGACCCAATGCGCTGTTGCTGGCGGCCTGCCACCTGTGCGGTGTGACCGAAGTGTTCAAAGTCGGCGGTGCCTCCGCCATCGCGGCAATGGCGTACGGTACGCAGACGATTCCCAAAGTCGATGTCATTACCGGTCCGGGAAATATCTTTGTCGCCACGGCCAAGAAACTGGTTTTTGGCGACGTCAACATCGATATGATCGCGGGGCCGAGCGAGATCGGTGTACTGGCGGACGAAAGCGCGAACCCAAACCACATCGCCATCGATCTGCTGTCGCAGGCGGAACATGACGAGATGGCGAGCTCCATTCTGATTACCCCTTCTGAAGCGCTCGCGAAGCAGGTCAATCTGGAGATCGAGAACTGGCTGCAGAAGCTGCCGCGTGAACAAATTGCGCGCAAGTCCATCGTCGAACGCGGTGCGATCATTGTCACTGAAACGATGGATGAGGCAGTAGCGCTCATGAACGAAGTGGCGCCGGAACACCTTGAAGTGGCCACAGACAACCCGTTTGAACTGCTCTCCTCCATCAAGCACGCCGGAGCGATATTCCTGGGACACAATACACCCGAAGCCATCGGCGATTATGTGGCCGGTCCGAATCATACGCTGCCGACAGGCGGAACCGCCAGGTTCTACTCTCCGCTGAATGTGGAGAACTTTATGAAAAAGTCTTCTGTTATCGCTTTCTCAAAGCAGGCCATCAACGAGGTCGGCGAGGCATGTGCGCAGATCGCCCATACGGAGAGCCTGACGGCGCATGAGCAGTCCGTGCGCGTCCGCATGGATTGATTATTATCGCAACTTCTAATAAAAATTACTTATGAAAAAGAAGATATAAAATATTTATGAATATCTTCTTCAATAAATCTTTATATTATTAAAAATAATTTTACTACTTCGCTTTTTTTACACATTCTGTGAGAATTTTGTCAATTTTCTTCTATCAATT
>JANTHE010000122.1 GCA_024762585.1 Sulfuricurvum sp.
GGCTGAGGCGGCCGCGACGGCGGAGTTGGCAAGGTAGACTTTGGAACTGCGGCTTCCCATACGGCCGACAAAGTTGCGGTTGGTCGTGGAGATGGCGACCTCATTGTCGCCGAGAATGCCCATGTAGCCGCCCAGGCATGCCCCGCAGGTGGGATTGGAGACGACGCCGCCGGCGTCGACGATGATGTCGATGTAACCCAGTTTCGTCGCTTCGCGCAAGATGCGCTGGGTGCCCGGCGTGACGATGAGGCGGACATCCTCATGCACAGTTTTGCCTTCAAGAATCTTGGCGGCGATGCGCAGGTCGCTCAAGCGGCCGTTGGTGCAGCTGCCGATGAAGGCCTGATCGACTTTGATGTCGTCCGCGACGGCCTGGCTCAGGCTGTGGCCGTTGCTGGGCAGGAACGGGTAGGCAATGACAGGTTCGAGCGCATCGACATCGATCTCGAGGACCTGGACGTAATCGGCATCCGCGTCGGAATAGTGGATCTTCGCCGGACGCGCCAAATCCTTGTCGGCCAGGAATGCCTCGGTGATCTCGTCGACCGCGACGATCCCGCTCTTGGCTCCCGCTTCGATGGCCATGTTGCACATGCTGAAACGGTCATCCATGCTGAGGTGCGCGATGGTGTCGCCGGTGAACTCCAAGGTGCGATAAAGCGCGCCGTCGACCCCGATCATACGGATCACCTCGAGGATAATGTCTTTACCCGTAGTGAACGGCCCCGGTTTGCCGTGCAGCACGACCTTGATGCTTTCGGGCACCTTGAACCAGTTGCCGCCCGTGACCATGGCGAAGGCGAGGTCGGTAGAGCCCATACCGGTCGAAAAGGCGCCCAGCGCGCCGTGCGTACAGGTATGGCTGTCGGCGCCGATGATGACGTCCCCGGGAACGATGAGTCCTTTTTCAGGCAGCAGTGCGTGTTCGATGCCCATGTCTTTCTCGTCGAAGAAGTGCTTCATCTTGTGCTTCTTGGCGAAGTCGCGGCTGATACGCGCCTGGTTGGCCGAGGCGATGTCCTTGGCGGGGATAAAGTGATCGAGTACGATGGAGAAGCCGTCGGGGTTGGCGAGCTCGGTCGCTCCGGCATCCTCGAACGCCTTGATGGAGATGGGCGTCGTGATATCGTTGCCGATGACCATGTCGATCGGCACCCGGACGATCTCGCCGGCGTTAACGGTTTTGCCGGTGTGTTCGGAAAAGATTTTTTCGGTGATGGTCTGACCCATGATTTCAGCCTTTAGTCACGGTACTGCGTTTGCGTCCCGTCTAAAATAGTGGCGCGATTATACCATGAACGCAGTAAGAGGGTATTTCTATTAGATTGTTATGAAATTGTGGTAATTTAGTCACGATTTATGTGATATACTTCCGGAATTTCAATTTAGAGGAGTGCTCTATGGATTTTAGTTCCCCGGAATATAGCCAGTACATGGATCTGGCAGTAACGTACGGCATCAAAATCATTGTCTCTATTCTTATCTTTGTGATAGGGAAATGGATTTCAAAGGCGTTGTCGAATACCGCTGAAAAACTGATGGTGCGCGGCAATGTCGATACGACGCTCGTCAAATTCGTTCGCAGTATTTTGTATATACTACTGCTTGCAGTTGTCATTATGGCGGCTATCAGTAATCTCGGTATTGAGACCACCTCTTTTGTTGCTGTACTTGGTGCTGTCGGCCTGGCAGTCGGTCTTTCATTGCAGGGGACACTTTCAAATGTAGGTGCGGCTGTTCTAATCATATTGTTTCGTCCCTTCAAGGTTGGTGACTTTGTAATCATTGCGGGTGAAACGGGTGTTGTTGATGAAGTTTCGATGTTTTCAACGACATTGACGACGCCGCAGGGGCAGACGATGATTATTCCAAACAGTGCGGTCATTGGCGGTACGATTACAAACAACTCGCTTAAAGAGACAAAGCGTGTCGATCTTACATTTGGTATTGGTTATGACGATGACTTGCGTGAAGCGAAAAAGCTTCTAGAGGAGATAGCGGCGAACGATGCATTGGTGCTGAAAGATCCTGAACCGATGGTCGCCGTGGCTGAACTGGCAGACAGCAGTGTGAATTTTACCTATCGTGTCTGGGTGAATACTGCCGATTACTGGACGGTCTATTTCGATACAATTGAAAAAGTGAAGCTGGCTTTTGATGACAACGGCATATCGATTCCGTACCCTCAAATGGATCTGCATCTCGATAATACTAAACAGACAGAAGGAGAATAGAAATTTGAATAAAGCGATTGTATTTTCATTGGCGGCCTGTACGGCAGTTTTTGCTGCTGATGCGGCCAACCCGCTCGTGACGCATACGGAATTGAGCTACGTGCAAACAGAGGGTAATACTGATACCACGGCATTTTCACTGGACTTTACGGGTAAAAAGAGTTGGGGGGCACACAGTCTAAAATTAGACCTTGATGCTCTGTACGGTACAGAAAACAATACAGAAAACAAGAACAAGGTTTTTGGTGAGCTCAATTATGACTGGCAGTTTGCTGACAACTTTGCGCTCAACTATCTTGTCGGTTACAAAAATGACAAGTTTTCCGGGTTCGATTACCAGTTCTATACTGGTCCGGGTGCGAAATATATTGCACTTGACGATAAGATATTTCATCTCGATTTTCAGGGCAACGTGCTGTTCAACGCCGATCAGGGAATGGACAAGTACTATACAGATGCAAATCTGACAGATGAGGTGAAATACCCTTACCCGGATGGAACGTCCGGACTCTACAAAGCAGATGGAGTCTATGACGACTACACCGGTGCGATGTTAAAAGGCAATTTCAGCTGGGTGATCGTCGAGGGATTCAAGTTCTTGCAAGAGGCGAGCTATCGTACCAGCTTCGAGGACAGTGCTAACTACTTTATTTACTCCAAATCGGCGGTCGAGAGCAAGATCAGCGATATGTTCTCACTGGGGCTCAGCTACAAGGTCGATTATACGAACCTGCCGCCCGCAGGCAACGAGCGTACGGACAAGACCTTTATGACCTCGTTGATTATCGACTACTAGCCGGCTATAATTCCGTCTGAGCTCTTTAAGGCGGGGAAGGCAAATGCTGCGTTTATTCTTTTTGGTTGCCTGGGCAGTGCCACTGCTGGCGATCATGCAGATCAATCCGCGGGAAGTCGGGGAAGACCCTGGGATGTCGGGCGAGGTTTCGGGGCTGTTCGAGACGAAGCGGGGCAATACAGAAACTGATAACTACAGCGGCGCTTTCACTTTGCAGTATGACAACAATATCAGCTATCTCATATGGGGGATGTTCCAGGCGGCTTATGGCGAAGCCAGCGGTGTAAAAAACACGAATAAACTCTATTCTCATTTACGGTATTTAGAGAATATTCGGGGTAATAAATTGGCGTACGAACTCTTCTTCCAGATGCAAGAAGATGAGTTTAAATCTATTAGAGACAGAACGCTTGGCGGTGGAGGTCTGCGTGCAAAACTGCTTAGGCCAAAGGATGGATGGGGCGGACTGTTTTTTGGACTAGGTGCTTTCTTTGAATATATCGGGTATTCCACGGGTATCGATCCGGCCGAGCGGAATCTTCGCCTCAGCACTTATTTGGCCTATACGCTGAATTTTCCAGAAGTTAACAAATTTGTTTTAAGTGGTTATTACCAACCCAAGGTCGACAATACAAATGATTATATCATTGCACTTACGAGTCAGTTAGAAGTGCATGTTTATAAAAAGCTCTACCTGGGATTCACTATTAATTATACGCGTGATAGTGCACCGGCAATCGGAATAAAAACCGACGATTTCTCACAGCAGACACTGTTTAAATACAAGTTTTAAAAGCAGAGAGTTTTTGCGCTTGTCACTGCGGACGCCGCAATGCTACAAAGGCTAAACCGGCTGCTGCCGCCGCAAAAAGGAAAAGTTTGTCCGGAATGAATTCATAGACGTAGCCTGACGAAACGGCTCCGATAAACCCTCCCAGTCCGTAGCTGATTCCGAAAAAAAACTGCTGTGCCAGTTTTTTCTGCTCAAACAGTGTGTAGAGGTAGCTGATGGCAGCAGTATGAAAAAGGGCGAAACTGATCGCGTGCATGCTCTGAGCTGCAAAAAGCAACGGTAGGTTTTCGGGAAACTGCCAGACGATAAGCCAGCGCAGTATGGTCGCTCCCGCAGCGAATTCCAGCAGTGCATGTAGATTTCGGCGCAACAGCGGTCCTTGGTAATAGAAGAGAATAATCTCCATCACGACCCCGAAACTCCAGAGATAGATGGTCATATCAAGGGAGACGCCGTGCGCCGTTTCATAGATAGTGAAAAAATTGTAAAAGGGGCCGAAACTCACCTGCATCAGTAAAAAACCGAGCCAGAGCCAGGGATGGGCAAGCAGGGAGAATGCGGGTGCACTGGCTGCGGTAACTTTGATGGCGGGCCTTTTGGCATCATGGCGTCCTATCAGGTAGCCTGACAGTGCTGTGGCAACGGTGGTTCCTGCTAGAAACAGCAGTGCGATTCCCGGTGTATTCAGTACTTTTACCAGGGCTAAAGCGACGAGGATAAATCCGACCGAACCAAACAGCCGGACTTTTCCGTAACGCTCTTTGCCAATCTGTTCCAGGACAATGACTTCAATAAAGGGAAGAATCAGACTCAGTCCGATGCCGATGGCGATATTGCTAAGCAGCAGTGCCCAGAAATGGTACAGCGTCACAAAGAACGAGAGTGAGGCCGCGCTCATCAACAGCAGGGCGGTGTTGAACACGCTGCGACTTAGTTTCAGCCCCCGGATGAAGGCAAACGGCACAGCAAAACGCACCAGAGGCGCACTGGCGAAGATGATACCGATTTCCGAAGGTGAGTAGTGCACCATCTCCAGCACTTTGGGCATAAAGATGACGTAGACGCCGATGATGGCGAAATAGAAAAAATAAAACGCGGAGACGAGCAGCGTCACGCTTCGATCACTGCGGTTCCGCTGATGAGGTCATGCAGGGCACGCTGATCCTCGCGCCCTATCCCTGTAAAAAAGCCGACCAGAGTTACGGCTGAGAGAAAATAGCCGAAAAAACGGATGATGAGTTTTCCCCATGAAGCGGTTTCGAGTGTGTTCGCATCGACGACTTTGATCTGCATCATCCGTTTGCCAGGCGTCTGCCCGCTGGCGTGCCAAAACAGGATAAAGGTGACGCCGTACAGCACGATCTGTATCAGCGAGGCCAGCGGGTTCGGGGCGTGCTTTTTCGCCTCGGCGGGATCGAGCATGACATCGAGGCCGGTGGCACTGTGCATCATCTGGTCGTGGCCAAACAGCATCATAATAGTCAGGGTGATCGGGATGCC
>JANTHE010000123.1 GCA_024762585.1 Sulfuricurvum sp.
GATTGTTCTATGGCATTTCGTGTCTGTACCTGTTGCATGGAAAACGGAATGGAGCTGCCGTTGGTATCGAAAAATCCTGTGGCAGCATGGAGCAAGCCGGCAAAAAGAAACCAGAACGCAGGAAAAAGCAGGTGCATTACGAAGCGAAAAATCCTTCGAGCATTGCAATACCGTCATCAGATCCCAAAACGGACTCTATGGCACGTTCAGGGTGCGGCATCAGGCCAAATATATTTTTGGCAGCATTGCAAACACCCGCAATCGCGTCTACAGAACCGTTTGGATTACTGATATTCCCTTCAGCATCGCAATAGTGCAAAAGCACCTGGTCGTTATCGTAGAGTGCATTAAGACCATCGGGATCGATGTAGTAGTTGCCATCATGATGTGCGATCGGAATATTGACAACACTGCCCTTTTCGAACTTTTTCAAAAACACGTTTTCATTCCCTGCTATTTTTAAATGATGATGTCGCGAAATAAAGTGCAGGTTATTATTGCGCTTAAGCGCTCCCGGCAGAAGGCGTGATTCGGTCAGAACTTGAAAACCGTTACAGATGCCCAATACCTTTCCGCCCTTTTCGGCATACGATTCAACGGCATTCATTATCGGACTAAAACGTGCGATGGCTCCGCTGCGAAGGTAATCTCCATAGCTAAATCCGCCAGCGATGACAATGAGATCGGTGCTGTCGGAAATTACCGTCTCTTTGTGCCAGATCAGTTCTGTTTTTGCACCCAGTTTCTCGAAAGCGTACTGCGTATCGTATTCGCAATTGGTTCCGGGAAACTGTACAATCGCTACATTCATGATTCAAGCTCTATCGTGTAATCTTCGATCACGGTATTGGCGAGAAGCGATTCACACATCTCTGTGATTTCCGCTCTGGCAGCAGCTTCGTCTATCGCATCGATATCAAGTACAATCTGCTTACCGACACGGACGTCATTCACACCTCCAAATTTAAGTGCGCCCAGCGCATGGTGAACTGCTTTGCCCTGTGAATCCAAAACACCCGGCTTTAAAAATACGTTGACAATTGCTTTCATTTTTTCTCTCCCAAAATGCGGTTAAGCACCTCTTCATAGGCAACTTTAAGCCCTCCAAGGCCCTGTCGGAAGCGATCCTTATCCATCTTCTCACCTGTTTTCATGTCCCAGAAACGGCAGTTATCCGGGCTGATTTCATCGACGAGAATGATGTTGCCCTCTTTGTCCTTGCCGAATTCCAATTTGAAATCGACGAGGTTTAACCCTTTTTCGGCGAAATATGGTTTTAGAATGTCGTTCACCTGCCGCGCCATCCGGCGCAGTTTGTCCAGTTCATCTTGAAAATCAACAAGTCCAAGAATCAGGGCATGCTGATCATTTAATTTCGGATCACCCAACGCATCATTTTTATAATCAAATTCTACCAACGTAAAGGGCAAGACAGTGCCATCTTCGATTCCGAGGTTTCTGCTAAGGCTTCCTGTGGCAATGTTACGCACAATCACTTCGATCAAAATCACGTCGACTCGCTTATGCACCATATGGTTATCGTCTTGCATCTCTACGAAATGCGTGGGGACACCCTGAGATTCAATCAGCTTGAACAGTTCAGTGGAGATCTTATTGTTCAGTGCTCCCTTGCCAGCTTCACTCGACTTCTTTTCTCCGTTAAATGCCGTCAGATCATCTTTGAATTCTGAAATCAGCAGATTCGGATCATCTGTTGTAAAGAGCTTTTTTGCCTTGCCCTCATAAAGCAGTTCGCGTTTTTTCATTAGTGTGTTCCTTTAACGATAGTCAGTGCGGTAAGGATATCAATAGCCTCTTTGAGCTGGATATCACTGTCAATTCTTTTTTGAGTGATGACGCTGCTGTCGGTTGCATTGTTGTCCGCAGCAGTGAGGTTCGCATCAGGTGCTGTCACGTTGCCATCAATTTTCTTCAATTCGCTCTCTAGATGCATCTTCAGATCTGCCTCTTTGATTGCCAATCCATTGTCATCTGCTTTAGGAACACTCCCTCGATCGACAATGATATCCGGCGTGACACCAACCGCCTGGATTGTGCGTCCGCTGGGAAGATAGTAACGTGCAACGGTTAGCTTGATGGCTTCAGTATCACTGATGGGAAGAATGATCTGGACCGACCCCTTTCCAAAGGTTTTCTTGCCCACCAGAACAGCGCGTTTATGGTCTTGAAGAGCACCACTGACGATTTCGGAAGCGGAGGCGCTGCCTTCGTTGACCAGCACTACCAGTGGTTTGGAGGTCAATGTAGCGGCCGCATGTGCAGAATAATCGGTATTCTCTCGAGGATCGCGTCCTTTTTGCGATACGATGACACCGTGATCGACAAAAAGATCAACCAAACCGACGGCTTGATCCAAAAGACCACCTGGATTATTACGAAGATCGAGAATATAGCCGTCGGTATCGACATCATGCAGTTTAATTGCTTTGGCGATGCCCTCAACGACTTTTTGATCAAAGCTGGTGACCCGAAGGTAGATAATATTATCCCCGATACTCTTGGTATAAACAGAGTCAATCTTGATAATATCGCGAATGATATGTACAACGAACGGTTTGGTTTCTCCTTTACGAACGATGGTGATATCAATCGGTGTTTTAGGTTTGCCGCGCATCAGGCTTACCGCTTCATCAATATCCATATCAAGGGTAGTCGTATCATTAATCTTGAGAATGATATCTCCCGCCTGAAGCCCGGCTTTGTCAGCAGGTGTACCTTCAATCGGGGCGATAACTGTCAGTGCTCCGTTTTTCAAGCCGACCGTGATACCCAAGCCACCAAATTCACCTTTGGTCTGTACCTGGAGGTCCTTGAAATCTTTTTGGTTGAGGTAATTGGAGTGCGCATCCAGCTTTTCCATCATACCCTCAATGGACTTGTTCATCAATGTCTCGATGCTCTCTTCGTCCACGTAGTATTTTTCGACGATGCCAAGCACTTTTGTGAATTTGGCCAGCGCCTGAAGTCTTGATGCTTCAACAGTCGGCGTATCCGCAGGCTGAGTATCCGCGAGCAAGGCACTGGAGTAGGTAAGGGCTATGGCTGCTGCTGCAGACACAAAGCCCATTGCCATTACTTTTTTCTTTTTCATCGTTCAGTCCGTTTCAATTTCTTTCGTATTGTACTTTCGGCATGCTTTCATAGCACGTAAAGTCTCTATTTATTTTGAATCTCAATTATAGTCAAACAATAGTAAAATCATGGAAGGAAGGGAAACAGAGCAAAGATGAATTACTGTATTTACAATACTTTAGTCTTGTTATATCAACTTAACTTGACAGCATATGACTAAAGTTGGTATACTTTCAACAAAAAAAGGATGAATAAATGAATACAATATTTGAAAAACTGACCCATCAAATGACACAAACAGTGGAATCGGCATTGTCGCTTGCTTTACATAATCAAAATAATGAAGTGGAACCTGTTCATGTTCTATGGGCAATGCTGACCAACAGCGGTTCGGTGCTCAATCAGGCATTGACAAAGATGAATGTGGATAAAAGTGCTATTGAACTCGACGTCAAAAGCCTGGCTGACAAGCTGCCCAAAAGCAGCGGTGTCAGCAAAGAAAACATCCGTATTTCACGTAATCTCGTCCAGGCACTGGAACGTGGTGTTGGTGAAATGACCCGTAATGGCGATGCGTACATGGCCGTGGACAGTTTCATTCTCGGGAATCTCGAGAGCGATCCAATCGGCACAACGCTAGGAAAATACATCGATAAAGTAGAGTTGCGTAAAACCTTTGAGGCGATGCGCGGCGGACAGAAAATTGAAAGTCAGACGGCAGACGAAAATCTCGAGAGCCTGGAGAAATACGGTATTGACCTCACTGCACAGGCGGCGGCAGGTGAACTTTCGCCTGTCATCGGCCGCGATGAAGAAGTGCAGCGGATGATGCAGATACTCATCAGAAAGACAAAAAATAATCCTATTTTGCTGGGCGAGCCCGGTGTAGGTAAGACTGCATTGGTAGAAGGTCTGGCGCAGCGTATTTACAATAAGGAAGTACCGCTTTCATTGCAGAACAAACGGGTGGTCGCGCTTGACATGAGTGCTCTCATCGCCGGTGCGAAATATCGCGGCGAGTTCGAGGACCGTCTCAAAGCAGTCATCGACGAAGTCAAAAGCAGTGGAAATATCATTTTGTTTATCGATGAGATTCATACCATTGTCGGTGCCGGGGCAAGCGAAGGCAGCATGGATGCGGCCAATATCCTAAAACCGGCTTTGGCTCGCGGCGAACTGCATACCATCGGGGCGACGACATTGAAAGAATATCGCAAATATTTCGAAAAGGACGCTGCGCTGCAACGCCGTTTCCAGCCGGTGACAGTCGATGAGCCAAGTATCAATCAGGCACTCCAGATTCTGCGCGGAATCAAAGAGCGTCTTGAAGCGCATCACAATGTGACCATTACCGATGCAGCGCTTGTAGCAGCGGCGAAACTCTCCGACCGCTACATCACTGACCGTTTCTTGCCTGACAAGGCAATCGACCTGATCGATGAAGCAGCTGCAGAGTTGAAGATGCAGATCGAATCCGAACCAAACGCACTTGCGGCAGTCAAACGCAAGATTGCAGAGCTTCAGGTGGAGAAAGAGGCACTGAAGATGGATGAAAACCCGGCCAATGAGAAGCGACTCGAAGAGATCGAAAAAGAGCTGGCAGACGCTGAAGAGGAGAAGCGGACACTTGAAACTCAGTATCAGGGTGAGAAGGAGGTATTTGAGCGAGTTTCGACTATCAAAGGGGAGATCGAAGCGAAACGCCGTGAAGCGGAACTGGCCAAACAGCAAGGTGAATTCAACCGTGCTGCTGAAATCGAGTATGGTGAAATCCCCAAGCTCAATGAAGAAGAGGCAGCACTGCAGGAGCAGTGGAAACAGATGCAGTCCGGTGGTACGACCCTGCTGAAAAACAGTGTCGATGAAGCTTCAATTGCTGGTATTGTAAGTCGTTGGACAGGTATACCGGTGAACAAGATGCTCCAGAGCGAACGTGAGAAAATTCTGCATATCGAAGATGAACTCAATCATGACGTTGTCGGGCAGGAGCGTGCAACGCACGCTGTCGCGCGGGCAATCAAACGAAACAAAGCGGGTCTTTCAGATACAGATAGACCGATCGGATCGTTTATGTTCCTCGGACCGACTGGTGTCGGTAAGACGCAGACGGCGAAGACCCTGGCTAAATTCCTCTTTGACAGTGAAGAGGCGTTAATCCGGCTCGACATGAGCGAATATATGGAGAAACATGCCGTATCACG
>JANTHE010000124.1 GCA_024762585.1 Sulfuricurvum sp.
GAAAACGGTTCAAGTAACGGTATACTTCTATGAAAAAAACGGGGCAATTATGAGACTGACGACGGCCGAAGCAATAGATCTTATTAAAAACGCCGATCTCAAGACACTGGGGAAGATGGCGACGGCGCGCAAGAAGGAGCTGCATCCCAAAGGGGTGACGACCTTCGTCGTCGACCGCAACATCAACTACACCAATATCTGCTGGGTCGACTGCAAGTTCTGCGCGTTCTACCGGCATGAAAAAGATGAAGACGCCTATGTGCTGAGCTACGAGGAGATCGACGCCAAGATCGACGAGCTGCTCTATATCGGCGGTACGCAGATTCTTTTTCAGGGCGGAGTGCATCCCAAGCTGAAAATCGAGTGGTATGAAGATCTGGTCGAGCATATTCATACCAAATATCCTCAGATCACGATTCACGGCTTCTCCGCCATTGAGATCGACTTTATCGCCAAGGTGTCGCGCATCAGCGTCGAGGAGGTGCTGACGCGGCTTAAAGCCAAAGGGCTCGCCTCCATCCCCGGCGCGGGGGCGGAGATTCTCAACGACCGCGTGCGCGATATCATCGCCCCGCGAAAGATCGATGCCGAAGTGTGGATCGATATTCACCGCAAGGCGCACAAACTGGGCATCAAATCCACGGCGACGATGATGTATGGGACTATGGAGACCGACGAGGAGATTGTCGAGCACTGGGATATGGTGCGGCGGCTGCAGGATGAGACGGGCGGCTTCCGGGCATTTATCATGTGGTCGTTTCAGGGCGAGAATACGAAGCTGCTCGAGGAGTTTCCCGACATGAAGAAACACTCCTCCAACCGCTATCTCCGCCTGCTGGCCGTGTCGCGCCTCTTTTTGGACAATGTGCCGAACATTCAGAGCTCCTGGGTGACGCAGGGGCCGTACATCGGGCAGATGGCACTGCAGTTCGGCGCGAACGACCTGGGATCGACGATGATGGAAGAGAACGTCGTGCGTAGTGCAGGAGCAGGCTTCAGAATGGCAAAAGAGGAGATGGTGCGGCTGATACGCGACATCGGCGAGACGCCGGCGATTCGTAACACGGCGTATGAGACGCTGGAGGTTTTTGCGTGATTGCAAAAGCGATATTTTTAGTAATTTTTTTGACAGGACAGGTGTTGATGGCTGAGACGACAGTGGAACAGGTTGAGGTAAACGGGGAAAGTATCCCGATGATTTTCGAGCGCGATGCGCGGCTGCCGATTGTATCGATGCAGCTGGTATTTCAGCAAAGCGGGTCGATTGAGGACGGCAATAACTCCGGATTGGCAAAAGTCACGGCTTCGATGCTGAACGAAGGCACGAAAAAGCGCGGAGCGGTCGGGTTTGCCGAGGCGCTCGACGCCCGCGCCATTCAGCTCAGTGTGCACGCGGGGACCGAGACGATGGTGTTCGAGGTCGGCGCGCTCAAAGAGGAGTTCGATGAGGCCGTCGTGCTCCTTGACGAGCTGATAACGTCACCGAATCTGAGCGCCGAGGCGCTGGCAAAGGTCAAGACGACGACCATTGGGGCGCTCAGCCGCAAGGAGAGCGACTTTGATTACGTTGCGAACCGTGAACTCAAAGCGCTGCTGTTCGAGGGCACGCCGCTGGCGCACCCGTCATCGGGGACCATCGACAGCGTGGAAGCGATGACGCTGGAGAAGGTCGCGGCGTTTGTGCAGTCGCATCTGCAGACGTCGCGGGCCATGGTCGTCATCGGAGGGGACCTGTCGCTGGAGCAGGCGAAAAAAGCCGCCGTCACGCTGTTGAATTCACTGCCTAAAGGGACATTGGGAACCCTGCCGTATTATGCAGCATCCGACAAGCAGAAGACAGAAGTGCTCAAGCGTAAGACTGAACAGGCCTATGTCTATTTCGGCGCGCCGTATGACATGGAAGTGGACGATCCCGAGCATTATATCAATCGTGTGGCGATGTTCATTCTGGGAAGCGGTGGTTTTGGCAGCCGAATGATGGAAGAGATCCGCGTTAAACGCGGTCTGGCCTATTCGGCCTACTGCCGTACGAACATCTCGCGTTCGCACAGTAACTTTTTCGGCTACCTTCAGACGAAGATCGAGTCGCAGAAAGAGGCGGTGGCTACCGTCAAAGAGGTCATTGACGCGTTTGTCAAAAACGGGGCGACGCAGGCGGAGCTCGATCAGGCCAAACGGTTCTTGACGGGCTCGGAGCCGCTGCGGGTCGAAACACTGTCTCAGCGGTTGTCACGGACGTTCATGGAGTACTATAAAGGCGAGGGGATCGGGGCGTCGAAGCGGGAGCTCGAGCAGATCGAGAAGCTGGATTTGAAGACGCTGAATGCGTTTATCAAAAAACATGCGGAGATTGAGAAGCTTAGTTTTTCGATTGTGACGGAAGAGTAGGGATTTTAAAGCTTCGCTTTGTTTGTTCCCCTTTTTCTTTGCGTGCACAAAGAAAAAGCCGAACCGGGAAAAAGAAAGTGCAAACGGCTGTCGCGTGCACATTTCGTTTATATCGGGTTCTATTTCAGGTGCGAACGATGTGCCATGCTCAACGCTCAACGCTTAACGCTTCCTTCACTTCACGGACAATTGCCTCGTCTTCGGCGAGGTCAGCCCATAGAAACTTTTTGCCGCTTTGGATGCTCCCTTTGAGCAGGTCGCCGCTTTTGCGAAATTTCAGGTCGAGGGCGGCGATGTCGAAGCCGTTGTCGGTCTGTACGAAGGCGTCGAGGCGTTCGCTGTTTGGCAGGGTGGTGTAGAGGTAGCACCACCCCTTGAGGCCGTTTCGGCTGACGCGGCCGCGAAGCTGGTGCAGGGTAGCCAGGCCCAGCCGTTCTGCGCCGACGATGACGACGGTGGTGAGGCGGGGCAGGGAGATGCCGACCTCGACGACCGTGGTGGCCAGCAGGATGTCGCCGTTATCCCGAAACGTCTCCAGCACCGCCTCTTTTTCCTTGTCTTTTCCATGGGTGACATAGACGTTTTTGAAATGCTTTTCCCAGTAGCCCCGCGCCTCCTCTATGCTCTGGTATCCCATGCTTTCGCTCTCTTCGACCAGCGGGTAGACCAGCAGGATCTGATGGCCCAGTGCGATTTCGTTCTTGATATGCTGCAGAAGTGCCGAAAAGTCCTGTTTGTGAATGACGCGGGTCGTGATGTCCTTTTCAAACGGGGTTTTCGTAATCAGGCTGACATCGATGTGCGCGGAGTCGATCATGGCCTGAGTACGTGGAATGGGCGTGGCGGAGAACTGCAGGTAGTGGGGGCGTCTATCGCCCTCGGAAATCAGTTTTTCCAGTTTGTGCCGCTGGGCGGTGCCGAAACGGTGCTGCTCGTCGACCATGACGAGCGCCGCTTCGGGCAGGTCGCGGTAGAGCAGGGCGTGGGTACCAATGAGCACGTTGGCTTCATCGAGCTTGGTTTTCTTGGGCGTGGCGTTCGTGACCAGCTGTATCTTTTTAGCCGGTAAAAACTTTTTTGCCTCTTCGTAGAGCTGATTGGCGAGGATGGTCGTCGGGGCCATCAGTATACTTTTGTGTGGTGTCGCCATCTGCATGGCGGCCAGGATGACCATAGTCTTGCCCGCACCGACATCGCCGACGACCATCCGTTTGGCCGCATGCGGCTTTTTGAAATCCCGCTCGATCGCCTCGATGGCCGCGACCTGTTCGTCTGTGAGCATAAACGGCAATTTCATGGCCCAGCCGCGCCAGTCGTTCGTGAGTGGTGCTATGGCTTTGAAGTAGCGCCGTTTGCCTTTGAGTGAACGCATGTAACTGTAAAGTTCGGCATATTTGAGCGCGTAAAGTGTTGCTTGCGAATGCTCTTTAGGTGGGGCTTCTTTTGGAAAATGTATCTGCAGTAACGCGTCGCAGACCCGTAGCGGCAGCCCCTCTTCGAGCAGATTTTCAAGGGTGGCATAGCGCATAACGAGACGGGCCATGACGTCAGTACGCAGCACTGTTTTATACTTGGGTGTCAATGTGCCCGCTACAGGGATCTTTTGCGGATGGGTCATTTGGCATTTGCCCTGTGCGCAGGCGATGCGGCCGTAATAATAGGCGCGTTCACCCTCGGTGAAGGTGCGCAGCATATAGGGCTTCGGGTTGAACAGTACCCCTTCGATGCGGTGGCCGAAATTGTGAACATAGAGGGTGACGAGTACGGTGCGCGGCGTACGCGAGATGCGTTCTACTGTTGCATCTATGGCCTGCTCGGTGCCGTCGCGCAGTTGTGGGTAGAGTCGGCGGTCTTCGAAGCGTACGGGAGCGATAAAGGCTAATTCAGTCGCGGAGTAAATGCCGAGTTTTTTGAATTTGTCTATATCGGCCTGTTCGATCTGCATGATGTATTGTAGCGCTTTTTGTTTCAGTGGGTGTGAAAGATGACAAGTTTGCTGTGCTATAATCTTTTCAATTACATGATAAAGAGGAGACGATATGAATGTTTCATTGACAGGCAGGGGCGTCGAGCTGACCGACCCTATTAAAGAGTATTTGCAAAACGCGATTGCAACGCTGGAAAAATTCAATTTGGACATCATATCGGTACAGTCAGTATGTACTAAAAACAGCAGCGGCAAAAAGCAGGGGGTTTCGGTAGAATTCACGATCAATCTTGCGGGCAAAAATACAGTTGTCATCAAACAGCGCGATGACGATCTGTATGCCGCGATCGATATTGCTATTGACCGGGCGCAAAAAGCGCTCAGACGCATGCATGACCGTGAGAAAGATCATCAAAAAGTGGGACTGAACGAAGTCAAGGCGCAGACCCCTGACATCAAGGCCGAAGCCGAAAGTATGGAGGACGAGATTGTTCCGCTTGAGCTGGATCTTTACAAGCCGCGTGAGGTTGCCGAAGTGCTCGAAGAGATGAAATTAAGCGAGAAACAGTTCGAAATTTTTCTTGACAACGACGGGAAGACCCGCGTACTCTACAAACGAAACGACGGTCGATTCGGATTGTACTGATTTTAAAGACGGCATTATCAATTTTGTAAATTTATAATGCGTCTACAGTTTCTGAAGTGTCTTGCGTATGAATCGAATTGGTTCATCCAGTCCTGCATTACTGGCGCTGGCAACAGTAACCAGCACATAGACAGAACCATTTTGTTCCGGATTGTTTACTGTGACAGCACTGCCCGTTATGGCGGTGTTATTGCAGCCTGTCCCTAATGGTAGGGATGTATTTAACCATACATATTGCATCTGCACTCTGGCATTGAGAAGTTTGCTGCCGGTTGCGGGATAGGAGAGATTGAAATCGCTCGTACAAAAGGTATTTCTGTCATCCCCGGAAG
>JANTHE010000125.1 GCA_024762585.1 Sulfuricurvum sp.
TTCTGGTCATCGTGGCTTCTTCCAATGCCGTCAACCTGACCGACGGTCTGGACGGTCTGGCGACGGTGCCTTCCGTCTTCGCTCTGATGACGCTGGGCGTGTTCGTCTATATCATCGGGCATGCCGGGCTCAGCGCCTACCTCTATATGCCAAACTTCCCCGCCGGCGAAGCCGCCGTCGTTGCGGCGGCGCTGATCGGTGCGCTGGTCGGTTTTCTATGGTTCAACGCCCACCCGGCGGAGGTCTTCATGGGCGACAGCGGGTCGCTCGCCATCGGGGGGTTCATCGGCTACCTTGGCATCGTGGCCAAAAGTGAGTTGCTGCTGCTGCTGATCGGGCTGATCTTTGTGATTGAAACCGTTTCGGTCATCTTGCAGGTCGGCAGCTTCAAACTGCGCAAAAAGCGTGTCTTTCTTATGGCGCCGATTCACCACCATTTCGAGATGAAGCAGTGGGCGGAGAACAAGATTATTGTCCGCTTCTGGATCATCGCCATGCTTTCGAACCTGCTGGCACTTATCACATTGAAAATACGCTGAAACGGGACAAACCATGACAGACAAAAGGGTCAGCCTCTTCGGATACGGCATAACGACCAAAGCGATTGCAAAGGCGTTCGGGCCCTTTACTTTTTACGATGACCACTGCCATAAACCCTTCAGCGATGCACAGGGAAACCGCATTCTTCCCCCGGATGCATTCGACCCGCGCTACAGTGATCTTGAAATCCCTTCGCCCGGCATCCCGCCCAATCATCCCCTGATTCGAAACGCCCGAAACCTCGTCAGCGAATACGATCTGTTCCTGGGACCGCATTCTCCCGCTTCCCGCTTTCCGCTTCCATCGAAAAAGCCGTTCACGGTCTGGATCACCGGCACCAACGGCAAAACAACAACAACGCAGATGACCACCCATCTGCTCGCAGACAAAGGGGCGCGAAGCGGCGGGAACATCGGAACGCCTCTGGCCGCGCTGGATCCTGACGCACCCGTTTGGGTCCTTGAGACCAGCTCCTTCACCCTGCACTACACCCGCTCGGCCAAACCCGACCTCTACGTCGTTTTACCGATCACCCCCGATCATCTCAGCTGGCACGGGAGCGAAGCAGCCTATATCGCCGATAAACTGAAACCGCTTGCATGGATGCGCGAAGGCGAATGCGTTCTGCTGCCAAAATCACTGGCCCATGTGCAGACCGATGCGTTCGTCATTGCCTATGAGAGTGCTGAAGCGCTGGCCGATTTTTTTGGGTTCGACACCGAGCAGATCCGCTTTCAAGGAGCGTTCTTGCTCGATGCCCTGCTGGCGATGGCCGTCGACCGGCTGCTGTATGATCGTATGGATTATGAAAAAATGAACGCCTTCGTGCTCGACCCGCACCGGCAAGAAGAGCTGCGTGACGCCGGCGGGCGGCTCTGGGTCAACGACACCAAGGCGACCAATATCGATGCGGCGCTGGCGGCCGTCCGGCGGTACGGGGAGCGGCCGCTGCACCTCATCATCGGCGGCGACGACAAAGGTGTCGATATGACGCCCCTCTTCCAAGCGCTCACAGCCTACGACATCACCCTCTACACCATCGGCAGCAACCGCGAAAAACTGGATGCGCTGGCCGAACAATTCACCATCAGGCATATCGGCTGCGGCACCCTCGAAACAGCGGTCAGCAGGATCGATGCTTCTCACGACAGCCGGAGTGTCGCGCTGCTCTCCCCTGCCTGCGCCAGTCTGGATCAGTTTCCATCCTATGCCGTACGCGGCGATACCTTCAAAAATGCCGTTCACACACTAAAAGGCACCTCTAAAAACCCATTAAGCTGACCTTCAATATTGCATTGCTATAATTTCGGCCTCCTTACAAAGGCCTGTTAGCTCAGTCGGTAGAGCAAGTGACTGAAAATCACTGTGTCCTTGGTTCGATTCCGAGACAGGCCACCACTCAAACAACCTTAACAGAACGAAATATATACCTCACTGCGTTTCTATATCAATAATCTCGATACGGTCGCACCCTTTTTTAAGCAGCTTTTTCGCGCGGGCGTCCTCTTCGGCGAGGGTCAGGGCATCCATGAAGTTCTCTTTGGGGATGGTCACTGTCCGAACGGTTTTCTTGTTCTTGATCGTCATCGATCCCGGATCGCCTATCACGGCTTCGATATCGCGTTTTCCTTTGGCAAACGCGTTCTTGATGGCCCGGGCGATTTTTTCATCTGCAAGCAGTTCCGCCAGACTCACCGTCACCTCAAGGTCTCCGTCGCACAATACAATGTATTTGATCATCAGTTCACCTGTCATAGCGCTTCCTTTCATCAGAAACCATACCACAAATGAAAATTGAAAAGCAAAAATATGACAACAACAGCGCATCGGAACGCATTCAATGCACCCGGCGGCACTGTTACCGATCTCCCCTTTTGCGCAAAAAGGCGCACTTAGACATAGTACTTATGCGACGCCTTGTCGTAACTGCCGTATCCGTATCCGTACGCCTGCTCATCTTTTTTGGTCACGGCGTTCAAAATAAATCCGGTGTTATGGACATCATAGCGTGAAAGCAGACGGTCAATATTTTTAATATCGCGCTTGTTGGTGTAGTTGGCGCGCGCGACCACCAGCGTCAAGTCGCCCAACGGCAGCAGCGTAAGCGAATCACTGACAATGCCCAGCGGCGGCGTATCGATGATGATATAGTTGTACCGTTCCCTGAGATACTCAATCAAATCGTGCATCTTGTCAGAACTGATCAGCTGTGCGGGATTGTCCGGCTTTTCCGTGACCAAAATGACATCGCAGTTCTTGCGGTAATTGACGATGATCTCCTCCGGCCCGGCAAGCCCGCGCAGATACGAAGTCAAATCCCGCTTGGCTGTCTTGAGCTTCAACGTGCTGTTGAGCGTTCCCATGCGCAGGTCCGCATCGATGATAACGGCTCTCTTTTCGCTGTCGGCGAGTGTCTTGCCCAACACCAGGGAGATCGAAGATTTCCCCTCACCCGGTTTGGTCGAGGTGACCATGATCACCTGTTTGCCCTGAAACCCCCGATACTGAAAGAGAAAGGTCCTCAAAATGCGAAACGCCTCGTCGAAGATATTCTTGTTGCGTTTGCTCAACAACGGGATGGTCCCGAAAAGCGGAATCTTCGAGTAGGCTTCCACATCATGCACACGCTCGATCTTCTCACGCATCCAGTCACGCACAAAGGCGTAGACGGAACCCAGAATCAGCCCCAGCACCAGGCCCAGCACCAGCAGCAGCTTGCGTTTCGGTTTGACCGGCAGACCGTTGTTGAGCAGCTGCGGCCGGTTGATCAGCCGTGCCTCCTGCAAGGTGGTCGCGCTGCTGATCGCGATCTCTGAGCGCTTCTCGAGCAGGTAGTTGTAATACTTCTCATTCAGGCTGTAGCGTGTCGTCAGCACGGCCAGCTGCTGCTCTTGCATCGGAATGGCGCTGAGCTTCCGGTTGTACTCTTCAATAAAGCGTTGGATCGATTTTTTACGGCTCCGGATGCTCGACAGATCGTTATTGACAATAAAGCCAAGGTTTTGGCGCAGCGCTTCGATGGTCTTTGTGATCGTCACGACCTCGGGGTGCACTTCCGTGTACTGCGTCATCAGCGATTTCTGTTCCAGCAGGGCGTCTTGGAGTTTTTGCATATTGGCCAGCAGCGCCGTGTCCGAGATCTGCAGGGCACCCAGCGCGAGGCTTTCGAGTTTTTTGTTGTTGTCGAGATTGCGTTTGAGGGCGCGCAAGACCTCCTCTTCTACCGACAGGGATTTCAGCCGGGACTGATAGTCGCTGAGTTTCTGCGCCGTCATCTGCGCTTCGCCGCTGAGGTTGACCAGTGCATTTTCCGATTTGTACTGCTCCAGCGCGTTGCTCGATGCTTTGAGCCGTTCGGCCAGCACTTTGAGCTCTTTGTCGATGTAGGCCGTCGCCTCGTTGGTCAGGCGGTATTTCTGATCTTGCTGCAGTTCCAGGTAGGATTTGCTCACGGCATCGGTCAGATCGACCGCACGCTGCGCGTTGTTGTCCTCGATCTGGACATTGAGCACCGAGGAGAGTTTTCCCGAAGGCGAGGCGCTGATGGCACTGCGGATAAAGGCGATCTGCGCCGGGGGCGAGAGCAGGACAAACCGGTACTCCGGATGCTGCAGTTCGGCGATCTGCTCGACGGTGATGCTAAACCAGGGTGTCGTCACCGCTTTGCCGAAAGTCGCATCGATGCTAAAGGGCTGCAGCCCGCTGTGCTCCTCTGCGCCAAACAGCGAAGCGATCACTTTTCCCAGCAGGCCCGTTTCGTTCGGGTCGGCCTGCAGGGTGTAGCGATCGCCCCCTTTTGCGATCACCTTGAACTCCACGCCGTAAAGCGCGGGATTCAAAAAACCGGTCCGCACCACAATCGGGGTGCTGCCCACCAGCTCGATGGTTTTATAGTGCGATGTCGTAAAGTAGCGCACCCCGAGGTCCATATAGCTCAGCGTCTTTTCGGCCAGGATGGAGGATTGAAAAATCTCCATTTCATTGTCCATCGAATGAATATCGGGAGAGATGTCGATGTCGATCAGGCTCGATGCCAGGCTTCTGCCCTCTTTGACCGGCAGCTCGATACTCATCCCGGCGTGATAGATGTTTTGCTGAAAATAGGCAAACGCACCCGCCGCTACAGTCGAAAGAAGCGTAATAACAGTAATGCCGAGCCAGTAGCGCCGGAAAATTCCGAAAATATGAAGAAGATCCACCTCTTGTTCATCACTCTGTTCAACCATATCCGAGGAGAGATCGGCCATGCTAACATCCTTTAATATATATAGGGCACTTCTAAAAACCCTGTAGTTATGGGGCAAACCCCTGTGACGGCGTGATAGTACACTATTTTTCTTTAAATCCAACAGATTGAGAAGCTCCTGTGCTATAATGCCGCAAAAAAGGCCTCCTGTGAAACCTCTTTTTATTGCGTTGACACTGCTTTTTACCGTTTCGCTCTTCGGCGCTTCGGCGCTCGAGCGCGCCGCCGCGGCAATGAAAGCAAAAAACTACACCCAGGCCGTCACGCTCTACCGCGACGAAGCGTTTGCGGGTTCGGCAGATGCGCAGGCGGCACTGGGGTTCCTCTATCTGACCGGTCAGGGCGTTGCTGTCAATCCCCAAAAAGCGCATCACTGGCTCCAAAAAGCCGCCGCCCAGGGGAATGCCAAAGCCATGGCCAACCTGGGGCAGATGTACGAACGGGGCTTTGGGGTCGCGCAGGATGCCGC
>JANTHE010000126.1 GCA_024762585.1 Sulfuricurvum sp.
CTCTTTGGTGAGCTTGGAAACCGGAGGCAATACGCCGAACGCATCTGCAGTCAGAAAAATGATGTTTTTCGGATGCCCCGCCATCAGGCCCGGCTGATGGTTTTCAATATGTTCAATCGGGTAAGAGACCCGGGTGTTCTCCGTTTTACTGCCGTCACTGTAATCAACGACACCCTCTTCGTCAAAGATGACATTTTCCAGCAGTGCTCCACGGCGAATCGCGGCATAAATCTCCGGCTCGCTTTTGGGATCGATATCTATGACTTTGGCATAGCATCCGCCTTCGAAGTTAAAGACGCCATCATTGTCCCAACCGTGTTCATCATCACCGATCAGCGCGCGATTTGGATCTGTTGAAAGCGTCGTCTTTCCGGTGCCTGAAAGACCGAAAAAGAGCGCCGTATCCCCCTCTTTGCCAACATTGGCGGAACAGTGCATCGCCATTTTTCCTTCGAGCGGCAGCCAATAGTTCATCATCGAGAAGATACCCTT
Source organism: Sulfuricurvum sp. (assembly GCA_024762585.1). Taxonomy (GTDB): domain Bacteria; phylum Campylobacterota; class Campylobacteria; order Campylobacterales; family Sulfurimonadaceae; genus Thiomicrolovo. The sequence goes on from JANTHE010000126.1 coordinate 493, forward strand.
TTTCATTTCGCCGCCGTAATACGTTCCGCCGACAATGGCAATATTTTCCTCCACGTTGAACAGTACAAACACTTCTGAATTCAGTCCATGTTCTTCCCATTTTTCATTGACCGCTTTACAGGCGTTCAGCATCGTAAAATCCGGTTCAAAACCCTCAAGCTCCTCTTCTTCGGGAACAATGAACATATTGGTAACAAAATGCGACTGCCATGCCAGTTCGGAAACAAAGCGAACATGCCGCCTGCTTGTCGGGCTTGCTCCGCTGTGAAGGTCGTTCACATAGAGCTTTTTCCCGGAGAGCTGTTTGACCGCAATCTCGTATACCTCGTCAAATACCTCTTTGGAGACCGGCTGGTTTACATCACCCCACGCTATGTACTTGCTTGACGGCTCCTGAAACACGAAAAATTTATCTTTAGGACTACGCCCTGTAAAAATCCCAGTGTCAACGGTTGTCGCGCCGCTGCTTGTCATATGGCACTCCCCGTTTTTCAGTTCGTGATCAATCAGTTCATCCATTGAGAGATTGTAAAATATTTCCTGAACATCCTTAACGCCTAACGCTTCCAGTGCTTCCGCATTCATCATATTTGTGCCTTTTTCCGTGTTTAGCTATTACTGTATGATAGAACGTAGCGATTTTGTTTTCGCTTAAAAATGCTTACGTTTCGTCATAACGAGACAAAAGAGTGTGAAATTATACGCCGTCTTGAAGCGAACCAACCTGAAATACCGGTTCACAATCACTTCACGTTCTTTTTTTATACTGCTGACATACCCAAAAACAAAGGATTCAAAATGAAAAAAACACTCTTGCTTGCAGCACTGCTGGGGACTTCCGTTTTTGCGGCGGATGGCGCGGCGCTTTTTAAAAAGTGTGCCGCCTGTCATGGCATAAACGGTGAAAAACATGCTCTTGGAAAGAGTAAAGTGATCAACAAGATGGCTCCTGAAGAAATTGAAACAGCACTCAACGGATACAAAGAGGGCACATACGGCGGGAGCATGAAAGCCCTGATGAAAGGGCAGATCGCATCGTATGACGCAGAACAGATCAAAGCGGTTGCGGAGTATATCGGGGCCAAGTAAGCGCGAATCTTGTGCGGTTGTTTTCTGAGTACACTTCAATACGGATGCCATACCGCGCCGCGATACGTGCAACCAGGTGCAAGCCGATTCCGAAACCGCCCTGGCTGGTATCGGCACGCATATAGCGTTCAAAGATTTTCTCAAGCTTTTCTTGCGCAATAGGAGGTCCGCTGTTTTCTATCATCAGTTTCCGCTCGTTTTGATCAAACACAACGTGCACCTCTGTATTTCTATCGCTATACTTGGCGGCATTTGAAAGAAGGTTGTCAATAAGACGGGCTGCCTGATCCCGGTTCATTTTCACGAAAAACCTTCCTTGGCAATCTGCTTGAACCTGAAGCTGTTTCATAGCAAATCGAGTCTGAAAATAGTTCAGCCGCTCATGCATCAAATGCAAAAGATCGAATGTTTCATCACTACCGGCAGTCTCACCGCGCAGCAGCAACAAAGTAAGGTCATCATAAATAGCACCGATGGTTTGCGCCGCTGTCTCGATACGCATGATCTTTTTTCGCGTTTTTTCATCAAACGATACGCTATCGAGCTGCTCGACATTCGTCAAAATTGCCGTTACGGGGGTATTAAGTTCATGCGTTGTATCTTTAATGAAACTGTCCAAGAGAGCGACCGCAGCTTTCATCGGTTTTAGAAAGAGATGCGATAGCGCAATTCCTGTCAGCAAGAGAATCGCAAACAGCAACGTGCCGAAAATCACGCTGTTTTGCCAGAAGGTTTTAATCCATAGCCTGTCATCGGCAGTCATCATTACCGTACGTGCCCCTTTCAGGCCGTATGAACCCATCGGAATTACCAGGTAGATATACCTCTCAAACATATGCATCCCCGGGGACAGATCAGTCACGGGAATATCAACCCTGCCCGCAATCTGCTTGTCGTCGATGTAAAAAGCGGTGTTGTAAGCGGGATCCTTCGGAAAATCCCTGATCTCGCCCTGCATCCATTTAACCAGCTGCGGCAGATAGCGTTCTCCCTCAAGCTGCATCGACAGCCTATGCTCGGCAAGCATATGGGATTTGGCAGATTGATAATAGACTACGCCAAGCAACACAAGAATCATCATACCCATCATCAGGTACAGAAGCACGAAGGAGCGAAATGTGCGATTCTCAGCGAAACTGATAGCCCGTACGCTTGTGGCTGACGATCCGGTCTTTGCCAAAAATAGCCCTTAAAATTTTGATATATGTGCGCAGTGCATCATCGCTGGGAACTTCATCATAGTTCCATAAATGTGCCATGAGCACCTCATGTGTAACCACCTTGCCCCTGTGCTGCAGCAAAAGTGATAAAAGTCTTCCCGGCTTATCCGCCAATTTGATATTTTCTCCGTCACGAAAGAGCGAATTGAACTGCATGTCGTATGAAAAACCATTACCAAGGTCTATCTGATTGCTATCTGTATGTGAAAAACGTCGCAACAGTATTGTATTGACACGCAGCAACAGCTCTTTTAGCGCAAATGGTTTGCGGATATAGTCATCGGCCCCTGACGAAAATCCGGTTTCCACATCTTCCAGTCCATCCCTTGAAGTCAGAAAAACAGCCGGTGTCTGTATTCCCTCTTTTCGAGCGTTCTTTAGCACGTCAAAGCCGTTTTTATAAGGGACATTCACATCGAGAATCAGCACGTCAAAACTGTTTTCATAGATGGCCTCTTCTGCTTCTGCTCCATTGTATACTCCAACCACATCAATTCCGGAATCTTCTAGATACTCTTTGAGCGTTTCATGCAAAGCCGCATCATCTTCAAGCAATAAAATCCTGTTTTTCATCACAAATATTATAGCCGTCTATGCTAAAATCACCTGGTAATGAAACGAAAGTATTTCCCGGCATTGGCCCTACTGATTGTCTTCTTCATATCCGGATGTACCAAGCAGCCGGCAATCACTGCAGTTCCAAACCCGATGACCATGGAATATCTGCTTAAACATATGAAAACCACCTATGATTCAAGTCAGACCGTACGAACCGTTTTTCCGCCGCCCATATATGCATCGAGCAAACTTTGCGGTAACAATGCGAAATCAAGTCTGATCGTTTCTGCGCAGCAAGGACTCTCTGCAGATAACGAAGGAAATGTTACAAAAAATACAGAATTTTTACTGCTTTTTACAATTGAATCACACCAGTGGAATAATTTTGAATATGCCATCGACAGTGACGGTGACCATCATCGTCTCTTTCCCTACACCTCGTACATCCGACAAGGCAACTATTTTGAAAACTATTATCTTCAGGCCGACCGTGCATGGATAGAGAGATGTACGCGAGAAGATACCAGTCTGCTGCTCATTGGAAAAACGTGTGAAATTCTGATCGATATTGACCATCTATACCCTGCAGCACTATTGCATTATTTGAATTCCGATGCATTCACTCTGCAGATAAATTCAAACAATGAGCAGACAAACTAAAATAAAACTTAATCTGCCGCCATATCGATGTTTGTGTGTTATAATTAATCTTATGAAAACAGTGCTCATCGCCTTGACAATCTTTGCAGTACAGCTGCTCGCATATGCGGGAAATGTAGAGGAGATGTTCAAGGGGGCTGAGCGCTTGGAAACAACGAGTGAGACAAGCGGAATTCATCACTATCGTCTAAGCAATGGAAAAGTTGTTACATTCGGTTCGGAAATCATTGTAAAAGTAGCAAAAGAGGAGACAGTGAGCCACTTGAATAAGCTATATCAGCCGATGTCGCTCGAATTCCTGTCGGACACCTTGATTCTAATGACATTCAAGCGTGGTGTGCAACCATTGCAACTGAGTAAAGAGATCTCAGGTGAAAAGGGCGTCCTGTTTGCACACCCGAACCTGCATACGGAAAAACAGCTGCGATGAGAGCCTTGGCGATATTGTTGCTTGTCCTGATAATTTTCACAGGATGTTCGGGGGGTGGAAGCTCTTCTGCGGAGCAAAAAAAAGCTTCCGACAACCAGATTGACTCTGCAGCTTCACAATCGAAATCCGTCAGCTCGTCGCAATCAAGCTACCATGATACGATTGACAACAATGATGAGGCTGGAATCAATTATTCGTCGAGCAGCTCCTCTACAGCGTCATCGCTGCAAAACAGCGATACTGCCGGCACATCATCTTTTGCATCAAGTTCAAGTTCACAAGACAATAGCAATCCGGTCATCCCCAGAAGCAGCAATGATCCGTTTTATCCATTGGCATGGCATCTGCATACTCCGGAAAAATCCTTTGCTGCCACTTTCAGTATTGATCCGGATGCCAACGCCCATGTCGTCTGGAGCAATAACAACTACGGACAGGGTGTTACGGTCGCAGTGCTGGATGATTACTTCGACCCCTCGCACCCGGATATAAAGGCGAATGTCGTCAGAACCTACAATGCCATTACCCGCGGTAATGATGTTTCCGTTCCTGCATTGAGCGTTCCTCATGGACAGATGTGCGCCGGTGTGATCGCATCGGGATTCAACAGTATTGGCTCCGTAGGCGTCGCACCCAAAGTCAACCTTATTCTTATCGGACAGGCTTATGATTCAGATGCAGCGACGATTCGGGCATTTGAGTTTGCCAAAGAAAACGGAGCTGACATCATAAGCTGCAGCTGGGGAAGCTATAACGTTTCTCCCGCTG
>JANTHE010000127.1 GCA_024762585.1 Sulfuricurvum sp.
TCCGGGACTGCTGGCGTCGAAAACATTGAACAAGGCTCTGCGGCCGTTGACGCTCTACGGTCCGCCAGGAATCAAAGCGTTCATTGAGTGTTCGACCGGCAGTGCGCATTCGGAGCTGGCCTATCCGTTCGAGATCGTGGAATTCGCCCCGGGCGATACCTTTGCATTCGACCGCTTTACCGTGAGTGTACGGCCGCTTGTGCACTCCATTGAGAGTTTTGCGTTCGACATCAAAGAGCATGACACGGCAGGAAGGCTCGATGAAGCGAAACTGCGCAGCGAGGGGCTGGAACCTTCACCGCTTTACGGAGAACTGAAACGGGGCAGGGGTGTCGTGTTCGAGGGGCGGCGGTTCGAACCGGGCGATTACCTGCTTGAGCCGCGGAAGGGGCGCAGGGTTGTCATTGCCGGAGACAACGCCGAACCGGAGGTGCTTGCGGAGGCACTGGACGATCTCGATCTGCTGGTACATGAGAGCACGTATACCCAGCCGGTATTCGATGCGCTTGAAAAGAAGCATCAGCATACGACCGCTTTGCAACTCGGAAAATCGGCGCAGCGTCACGGTGTCAAAAACCTGATCGCGACACATATCAGCGCCCGCTACGGTCAAAGCGGAGCGCACAGCATCAAAGAGATGTATAACGAGATTGCCGCCGTTTACAAAGGGAGAGTATTTATCGCGAACGATTTTGATTGTTTTGAATTGCGGCGCGACGGTACGCTTGTAAAGGGGTAGTTTTGGTGCCCTTTAGGCAAACGCCGTCCGGCGGGTTTGGACGTAGCGTCTGGCCAGTGTTTCGATGCGGCTGGAGACCAGGTAGGCGACCAGCAGCGTCGCATAGACGGCAAAGGTGATGTTGATGTCGGTCAGGTAGGAAGCGGTACCGAACACCAGCAGCGGAACCAGTACGAAGAAAAAACCGATAATCAGTTTGATCTTGAATTTAACACTGCGTTCGAACGCGTCGCGTGAGGTGAGGACACACCCCAACGGCTCGGCCTCGAGTTTCTCCAGTTCACTGGAAAGGTCCAGCGGCATACGTTTTGCTTCAAAACGCTGTTCTGTTTTTTCAAACACGCTTTTAATGCGGTTGCAGATAAAACTGTCAGTCGTATTGGAAAAGTATCTGATCATGATCATCTCCCGAATAATTATTATCAAATTATAGCATATTTAAAGGTGCCCTTTAGGCTGAACGGTGCATAAAGTCGGATATTAAACGTTTGAACGTTTTAGGCTCGAAGGCTTGGTCACCATAGCGGGCACGGTGGTAGAGCCGGTCGATTTCCAAAAGGGAATTTCTCTCCGGATGTGTAGCGAGATAGCGCATGAACAGTTGGTGCAGGGTCTCCCCCTCTGCCCTGGTGTACCCCTCTTTTTGCAATCGTTTTAACACAGGCCGCATGGCGCAGAGTGCTCTGTCGCTGCAGCGCGGTCGGCGCAGGTAGAGAAACAGCCCGAGGCTGCCAAGGAGGACCGCCAGCAGCGACGCCGAGAACTTTGCGGCGAATTCGGGATGGTTTCTCACCTTCTCAATCAGCTGCATCTGCCGAAAATGGCTGTATTGTAAAATCCATGTCTCCACCTGGTATTTGACGTACATCAGATAGAGGTTGACGCGCATCCAGCGTCCCTCGGGGTTCAGCGGACTGTTTTGGCGCAGCAAGGCGGCGCTTTCGGTGTCGATATGGCTTGCCGTTACCGTCGGATCTAAGCGAACCCAGTGTTTATTCAAGTAGACCTCGGCCCAGGCGTGGGCGTCTTTTTCTTTCACGGCGAGGTAGTTTTTGACACTGTTAGCACGATCGGCTTTGTAGCCGGTAACGATGCGTGCCGGGATGTCCGCCATCCGTGCCATGGTGACGAAGGTGCCGGCAAAGTGGACACAGTAGCCTGTGCGTTTGGCAAAGAGAAAATCGTCGGCGGTATGGTTGAGGTCAAGTGGTCCTGGACGAAGTGAATAGGTGAGATCGGCCTCTTGAAAAAAGCGCCATACCGCCTGTAATCGCTTTTCGGGCAGGAGGTATTTTTTTGTGATCTCGTCCGTAACGGTACGTGTTTTAGGGTTGGCGCTTCGGTTGACGTCCAGCGCATACCGAAGCACCTCCGGTGCGGTGTTTTTGCCGTAGCGGTAGACGAGAGCCGACCCGGCGTCGTAGTATTGCGGCTCTTCGATGGCCTGGTCCAGCTTCACCTCGAAATCGGCGTTGATCGTCGCTCCTGTCGGGGCTTCGATGGGAAGGTCCAGCTGGTAGAGCCACGGTTTGAATGTAGGATAGAGCGAGACTTTGTAAGCGGTGATGGCGTCCTCTTTTTCTATCATGCCTTTTTGCGCGTTCTGTTTGGGGGCAAAGCGTCGTTTGAGTGTTGGCGGAAGCGGCTCCCAGTGGTCTTTTTTATCGAGGTAAAGCACGCTGCCGCGAAAATAGAGACGGTCATCGGGCGGTATGGCACCTATAAACCCTACTTCCATGACGATACGCTCGGAAGGCACGAGCAGCGCCGCGCTGTCCATACGCATGGTACCGTCGTGTCCCGTCCGGCGGATCTCGTCGCCGCGAAAACCGTACGAAGCATGCTCGAACGAGATGCGCGGAAAGAAGATGAAGAGCAGGACGACCCACGGCAGCGAGAGGGCAAAGAGCATTCCGGTCACACGCAGGCTCTGTGCAAGCCCGGTCTGCATACGGTAGGAGAGTATCAGCCACAGCAGGATGAAAATCTCCGCGACCACATAGATGAGCATGGCAATGGATTCGAAAAAGAAGAGCGAAAGTGCGAGCAGCAGCACGGGGGAGATCAGCAGGTAGAAATTGACTTTTCGGGTGAGGCGCTGCAGCGAGACGGCGAGCAGCAGCAGGTAGACCATCAGCTCTACAAAGAGTTTCAGCCGTGAGAGTCCCGCAAAGTTGAAAGCGCCGTAGAGTGAGAAAAAGATGGCGGTGATGCCAAGCAGTGCGACGACGGTCAGGGTCAGTGCGGTAGCGCGTTTGCGCAACAGCAGCAAGGAGAGTACGACAAGCAGAAACAGCAGCATCGGCACCTTGACAAGCAGCAGCAGCGGCGGCAGCACGGCCAGGTACGCGAGGTCAATTAAGAAGCGCTGGCGATCGGTGGGCATAAAAAATAAGCGCGGTTTATCTGCGCGGGGGCCCGCTGCCGAGGCGGACTCAGCGTCAGCGAAGTTGGAGGGGCTTTGCTCCTCCAACGTATTGTCAGGAATATAGCGCCAGCTGCTCGAGAATCGCATCGATGCTCTCCTTTTTACTCTCTAAAACTTCGCGCGGCATGGTGATGGTAAACGGCAGTCTGGCCTGTTCGCATTCGAGTACCCAGAGTGTAATTTGCGACAAACGCGCTTCGTCGCCGTTTGCACAGCGTAGAAAGTCGAAATTGAGGGCATCTGTTTTCTGTTCGTGTTCAAACGTTTTAACGGCGATTTCGCCCTTCGCCACCGAGGGCCAGTGAATACGCGACACACTCTCAGAGCCGCTGTAGTGCGCCAGCCCGTCGAAGTCCATTTCATCGCCGAACGGCGCACGCTGTCGCAGCAGGTAGCTTTGAAGTGGCTCGCCTTTGGGCTCGGGGTAAACCAGCAAGATGCACTCGGACTGTATGGGCAGTACGAATCGGACCGTGGAGAGGGGAAAGAGGCTTTCAAGGGTGCAGGGGCCGGCGTCAATGTTGCCGCGTGTTGCGGGCGTGAGCCGCAGCGCTTCACGCCGCGACGCGTGCGGCGGTAGCTCGCGCAGCGTCGTGCCGGCCAGTGCGGTATGCAGCGTGACGGCCCAGGCGCTTGAGGCGGCACGGTTCGTGATGTGAAAATAGCAGCGCCCCTCCCGACGGGCGAAAAGGCGGTCACACCCGACGAAATCGGCGTCGAGATACCCCAGATTGCGCAGCCCGATAGGCCCGGCGGCAAACGCGGCGGCAAAGACGAAGAAGAGCGTAATATACACAAGATTGAAATTGTGCATATAGGCTTCGAGAAACAGCCCGAACAGCAGTACGACGACCAGCAGGCTGTAGCGGGTGGCGCGCTGGCGGACCCGTTTACGAATCGACAGGAACGTTTGAAAAGAGTTCATGCCGAATCCGTTCAATCGTGCCCGCGCCCTCTTTGAAGGCGAGCCGGTGGACGCAGACCTCGCCGCAGACGGCCTGCAAGTCGTCGGGCACGGCGTAGTCACGTCCATGCAGGAGCGCCCAGGCACGCGTCATGGCGGTCACGGCCAGGGCGCCGCGGGTCGAGAGGCCATAGGCAAACAGCCCGCTTTCACGGGTGAAGGCGATGATGTTTTGCAAGTAATCGAGCATGGCGTCGCTGAGATGGATCTTTTGAACATCTCTCATGATGTTTAGAATGGTTTCATCTGAAAGCAGTGAGCGACCTTCCGCGTCACGCTGCCCCTCGGTGATGCCTTGCAGTACCTGGCGTTCGGCCGCTTTGTCCGGGTAGCCGATGCCGAACGAACAGATGAAGCGATCGAGCTGCGAATGCGGCAGCGGAAAGGTGCCCACCTCTTCGTTCGGATTTTGTGTGGCGATGACAAAAAAAGGCTCTTGGAGCGGATAACTTTTGCCGTCGATGGTGACATGATGCTCTTCCATGGCCTCCAGCAGCGCCGACTGCGTTTTGGGCATGGAGCGGTTGATCTCGTCGGCCAGCAGGAACTGCGTGAAGATGGGCCCCTGTTTGAGCACAAACTTCCCGCTCGTTTGATCGAAATAGCTCACACCGAGAATGTCCGAGGGGAGCAGGTCGCTGGTGAACTGGATGCGGCCGAACCCCAGCCCCATGACATTGGCGAATGTTTTGGCCAGCGTCGTTTTTCCGACGCCGGGGATATCTTCGAGCAAAACATGTCCGCCGGCGAAAAAGGCGGCCAGCGTCAGGGTGACGGCATGCCGCTTGCCCAGCAGATGTGCTGTGATGGCGTCGACAACAGGGACAAATTCGGGGGCGAGAGGTTCATTCATGCAGGTATCATAGCACATTCGTATATCAAAAAGTCTGCACGAGATATAAAATAATACTGATTTATTTTGTATATATTTTCTGGTTATAATTATGGAAACAAATCACTTGCATAAGGATATAAAATGATCAGACGACTTCCGTGGTGGGCCGGCGGCATTTT
>JANTHE010000128.1 GCA_024762585.1 Sulfuricurvum sp.
TCAGATAACCGACAAAATGCAGCGCGCCGACAGCCGAAAGAAGACCGAAAAAGAAGAGCAGGGTATCATTTTCGACTTTTTGCATATTGACAAAGATGTTGAATGAATCCGCTTTTTGTCTTGTAAGGCGATAGGAATAAAGTTTCAAAACTGCCAGACCGAACATCATACCCCACATGGCGGGAAAGTGAAAAAACTGATGTCCCATTACCGCGGTGAAAATGGTGAATGCACCCAGCCAGACAATAACGACACCCCCATCTTTCATCTTGGGTTTCTGCTCTTTTTCGGCATCAAATTCCGGCTGACCGGCCGGCACGGCCATGCTAAGCAGCCAGGCCGTCAACAGCCAGCCGCCTAGCGACGGAACAAACAGAAAGAGGAAATCCACAAACTCCCCTTTTTGTGCCGTCCACGCCATCAGGGTCGTAATGTCGCCAAAAGGGCTCCATGCCCCGCCGGCATTCGCCGCGACAACGATGTTGATCGCTCCGGGGACCAGAAACTTGTGATTGTCACGATCGATGGTAAACAGAACGGTCGAAAGGATGAGTGCCGTCGTCAGGTTGTCCGCTACCGGCGAGATAAAAAAGGCCAGCAGGCCGGTCAGCCAGAACAGTTTCTTGTAGCTGTAGCCCTTGGAGACCAGTTTGTATTTGAGCACGTCGAACACCCCGCGCTCGATCAGCGTCTCAATGTAGGTCATCGCGACAAACAGGAAGAAAAATATTTCCGCAATCTCTTCGATCAATGTCTGCATTTCATGATGCATCGCATCCGGTGCGATACCGTTGAGGGCATAATAGATGCCGATCACCATAAAAGAGGCCGTACCGACAAAGAGTGCCGGCTTGGCTTTGTTCAGCTCATACTTCTCCTCTGTCGCAATAAAATAGTAGCCAATGACAAAAATAGCCAATACTGCTATTCCGGCCCACGTCGTCGTCAGATCCAGCATAGTCTCATGCATGTAAAACTCCCAATTGTAATAGATACGACACCCCTATCAGGCTTCGCGATAGTGCACTCCTATCGATTCGGTTCGCTTGAGTGCAGATTGGACGATCTCCCGAGCTGTCAGCAATCGCAGTTTCAGCAGCCTGCCGACAGGACTGTTGAGCATAGCATCAATCTGTTCAAGCGCTTCATGTAATCCCTCAGTCGTCCTAACGATTGAAACGTACTGCCACATTATACGGCGCAGCTGCTCCTTTTTCTCTTTATCTTCTTCCAAAAAAAGCGGTTCCGTGCCAATCGTGAACGATTGGTGACATGCATTCGAACTGTCTGCAAGCACAGCATGGGCGGCACGTCTTGCAAACACCAGCCCTTCGAGCAAAGAGTTGCTGGCGAGCCGATTGGCTCCATGCACCCCCGTCGACGCCGCTTCGCCGATGGCATAGAGCCCTTTGACGCTCCCGACATGACCGTCGAGATCGGTTTTGATTCCGCCGATGGCATAGTGAAACGCGGGAGAGATCGGCACCCTGTCTTTGGGGACGTCATACCCCATGTCCCGCAGATTTGCACTGATGTTCGGAAAGCGCCGATGAAAATAATCGGTATCGAACTCCCGAAACGAGAGGTAGATCTGTTTCTTGGTTCGCTTGCGGTAATCGAACAGCGCCCGGCTGACAATGTCACGCGGTGCCAGTTCGCCTCGGGAATCATAGTCGAACAGGAATCGGTAGCCGTCCTCGTCTTCTATGTGCGCACCTTCGCCTCGCAGTGCTTCGCTGAGCAGCTGTTTTCGCACCCCCTGATTGCCCAGATAGACGGTAGGGTGAAACTGCATCATCTCCATGTGTTCGAGCGCGATCCCTTTTTCGACACAGATTCCCTGAATATCGCCGCTGATACTGTACGCATTCGTATGAAAACGGTATAGCGACCCGACGCCGCCGCTGGCCAAAATCACCTGATTGGCAAAGATCAGTTTTCGTTCGCCTTTGTAAAGCACTTCGACACCGCATATCTGTCCATCTTCGATCAGGAAGTCTATGACAGTCGCATTGGCCAGCATCGGGTGCGGGTTATGCTGCAGCAGAAAGTGGTGGATGTAGCGACCGGTCGCGTCCCCGCCCGCATGTAAAATCCGATCTGCCGAATGGGCAGCCTCTTTGGTGTAAAGCAGCCGGCCATTTTCAGCCGTATCGAATCGAAACCCCCGTGCAATGAGGTCGTGGATGACCTCCTGCGACGTTTCACTGAGGACTTTTACTGCCGCTTCGTTGCACAATCCCGCCCCGGCTTCGAGCGTATCTTGGATGTGCGACGGGATATCGGCGTCATTGCGCGCCGTCGTGACCCCTCCTTGCGCGTAGTAGGTATTGCACTCCCACGGGCGGGTCTTGTTGACAATCAGTACTTTTTTATCCGTCGGAATATTCAGGGCCGCATACAATCCGGCCACCCCGGCACCGATAATAAGGATGTCATACTGCATTACTTCACCTTTTGCGGCGGTGCATAATATGGATCGCCTTTGTAGCCGCAGCCAGAAAGGCTTAACAGGCAAACCGCTATAATCATCATATGAAAAATGCTTCGCATATTCTCGCTTCGCTGCGGCACAGGCCGTCGTTTTCAAAATTGGCGCGCTATGAGTGCATCCGCAGGATCAAAGGACTTTTCCCCCCGCACCTGCAGCGGCTGATCCGCTACGGCTATTTTCATCAGGAGATTTTGTACTTCGTCCTCGGCCATCCTGGCGCCAAACAGGAGTTCGATAATATCATCGCCTCGATTAAAGCCCCTTTAAAACAGTACACACCTCCCGAATGCAGTCACTGTATTCCGCAGGATATCCGCGCATTCGTCACGCACAGGCCCCCGGCAGCACCCATGGACGAAACCGGTTTTACACGGCACAGCCAAGCTGACTATACCGAACGTTCCAAAGGCGATTTCGGCAACCCTGCGCACCACCGCGAAATCCACCGTCTCATTGAACGCATCCGCACCCACATCCATGATCGACATGATCGAACAGATACAGAACCTGCCTGAGCGACCGGGCGTCTATCATTATTACGACGCAGCGGGCCATTTGCTGTACGTCGGCAAAGCGAAAAACCTGAAAAAACGGGTCAAGAGCTATTTCAGGTACACCCCGTTGCTCGGTCCGAGTCCCGCGCTTTCGCCGCGCATCGACAAAATGATCCGGGAGACCGCCGGCCTCAGCTACATTGTCGTCGAGAGCGAGCATGACGCATTGATCCTGGAAAATTCTTTGATCAAGCAGCTCAAACCCAAATACAACATCTTGCTGCGCGACGACAAAACCTACCCCTATATCTACATCGACCGTGATGCGAAATATCCCCGCTTCGAGATCACCCGAAAAGTGATTCCGGGCAAAAACATCGAGTATTTCGGTCCTTATTCCGTGGGAGCGCGGGACATCCTGGACTCGCTTTACGAACTGCTGCCGCTTGTCCAGAAGCAAAGCTGCCTCGGCGGCGGCAAGACCTGCCTGTTCTACCAGATGCGTCAATGCCTCGGCCCCTGCGAAAACCTGGTGACACCGGAGGCCTACGCCGTGCTGGTCGAAGACGCCAAAGCCCTGATTGATTCCAAACGCAAACTGCTGGGGCGGCTGGAAGAGAAGATGGCCTCACACGCCGAGCATCTCCGGTTCGAAGAGGCGGCGAAGCTGCGTGACCGGATCGAGCGGATTCGGCGCAGCGAACAGCTGTCGAAAATCGACCTGGCCAGTGCCGCCGACTATGACATTTTCGCCATCGAACACAATGAGCGTACTGCGGCCGTTGTCAGGCTCTTTATGCGGCGCGGAAAAATCGTCTCTTCCGCCTTCGACACCCTTCGCATCAACGAGCGGTTCGACCGCGACGAACTGTACGAACGGACTCTGCTGGAGTTCTACGCCGGCGAGCGTCCCCCCATCGTCGCCCCCATCCTCGTCGCCGACGACTTCGAAACACGCGAATGGGTGGAGGAGACGCTCTCGCAACAGTTTGGCAGACGCGCGCATATTCATGTCCCCATACGGGGCGACAAACGCAAAGTCGTCGACATCGCTCGGCTCAACGCGCGCGAAACGCTTACCATGCACACACGCAAACGCGGCGAGCAGACGCCCTCATCCCTGCGCGACCTGTGCGGCCTCGATGCCTTTCCCGAACGGGTTGAAATCTTTGACAACTCCCATCTTGCGGGTGTCGCACCCGTCGGGGCCATGGTAGTCTTCGACAAGGGAACGTTTCAAAAAAGCGCCTACCGGCACTACCGTTTAGAGAGCAAAGACGAATACGCCCAGATGCGTGAAACGCTCACACGCCGAATCGAAGGTTTTGCCAAAAACCCTCCCCCCGACCTCTGGGTACTCGACGGCGGCCGCACCCTGCTGCAGCTGGCGCGCGACCTGATCACTTCCGCCGGGGTCAACCTCGATATCATCGCCATCAGCAAAGAGAAGATCGACGCCAAAGCCCACCGCGCCAAAGGCAAAGCCCTCGACCTCATCCATACCGAAAACGATACCCTCCGGCTTCCCGCAACCGACGCCAGGCTACAGTGGGTGCAGCGGCTGCGTGATGAAGCACACCGGTTTGCCATCACCTTTCACAAAAAACAGCGCAATCGTCTGGCTCAGGCTTCCAATCTACTACAACTTAAAGGGATATCCGAAGCAAAAATAAAAAAGCTGCTGAACCATTTTGGTACCTTCGAAGCTGTTTATGCTGCAGAGGAAGAAGAATTGACACAACTGCTAAATCGTTCAGATGCCGCTGTTATTAAACAAAGTCTGTAACCGAAGTGTCATCTCAAATTTGGTTTTTGAGAGCGCAATACAATTTCACATATCTAACTTCCTGAATATTCCGACCCTCCTTTTTATTTGCAGCTATAAGTTATATTTACCAAATGGTATGCTATATTTCATCTATTCATAAAAAAAATGCAAAGTGTGCAGATGAGCAAAGTCGACCCAATTGATGAAGAGTACCATTTTGAAGGCAGAGCGATTATCAGTGAAACGGATGCTGATGGTAACATCATTTATGCAAATCGAAA
>JANTHE010000129.1 GCA_024762585.1 Sulfuricurvum sp.
AAAACGAACGAGCTGATTCTGAAGGTGCAGGCGGATGCCGTGAGCATCGACGACCTGCGCAATATCCGCATCAAAGACGAGCTGAGGCTCTCCGACCTGGCGCGCGTCGAAGACGCATTGGCCGACGCCAAGAGCTACTCGGCCTACGACGGAGCGCCGGGCGTCATGCTGGAGGTGCAGAAGATCTCCGGCACCAACACACTCGACGTCATCGAGATGGTGAAAGCAGAGCTGCCGAACCTGCAGCGGCTCGCGGGCGACAAAATCGAGGTAAAACTGCTCAACGACACGTCGCCGTTCATCGTCCATTCGCTCGAAGATGTGGAGTTCGACCTCATCTACGGCGCGCTGCTCGCCGCGCTCATCATCTTTCTGTTCCTGCGCAACGGCACCATTACGTTGGTGGCCTCGCTCGCCATTCCGACCTCCATCATCGGCACCTTCGCGCTGATGGACTATATGGGGTATGACCTGAACAAGCTGACGCTGATTGGCCTGACGCTGGCGATCGGGATTTTGATCGATGACGCTATTGTCGTCATCGAGAACATTTACAAGAAGATGGAAGCGGGGATGGGCAAGTTCGAGGCGGCTGTCGAGGGGACCAAGGAGATGGCCTTCGCCATTCTGGCCATCTCGGCGATGCTGCTGGCGGTCTTTATCCCGGTCTCGCAGATGAGCGGGATCGTCGGCAAGTTCTTCAACTCCTTTGCGATGACCGTGGCCTTTGCCATCGTGATCTCCTACACGATCGCGATGACGTTCATTCCCAGCCTCAGTGCACGGGTGCTGCATAAGGGTGAAAGCCGCTTCTACGACAAAACGGAGTTCATCTTCGTCTGGCTTGACCGCGCCTACGCGGCAACACTTCGGTTTGCGCTGCGTTTCAAGGTGCTCAACATCATTGCCATACTGGTGATCTTCATCGGGTCGCTGGCGCTGTTCCCGAAAATTGGGATGGACTTCGTGCCCAAGGAGGACAAGGCGGAGTACGAGGTGAAGATCGAGGCGAACCCGGGGATCTCGCTTGAAGAGATGCTGGTGAAATCGCGCCGCGTCGAAGCGCTGGTCAAGCAGGACAAGCAGGTGCTCTACACGACGCTGGGCATCGGCTACAACACGGCGCAGGAGCTCAACAAAGCGCTGATCTACGTCAAGCTGACCGACAAGACCAAACGTAAGCGTAATCAAGAAGAGATCATCCAGGAGCTGCGCGGCAAGCTCAAGGGTTTCGACCCCGACCTCTTCATTACCGCCGCGGCGATTCCGAATATCAAGGGGGTGGGGGTCACGGTGCCGTACCAGATCGTCCTCAAGGGCGATACGTTCGAGGAGCTGACCAAGGCGTCCGATGCCCTGACGGCGTATTTGGCGAAGAAGAAGGGGTTTGTCGATATCGACACCAACCTCGACGAAGGCAAGCCGGAGCTGAAAATCTCCATTTTGCGCGACAACGCCAACCGGCTGGGCATCCGGGCCAAGGATATCGCCAATGCGATCGCCACGGCCTTTTCGAGCGATCTGCCCATCTCGCAGTTCGAGCAAAACGGCAAGCTTTACGATATCACGTTGCGTTTCGACGACACACACCGTGCGGACGTGAACGAGATCAAGAAGATGCAGCTGCGCAGCGCTTCGGGCCAGCTGGTGTCGCTGGATGGGCTGGTGCGCTTTGAGCCCAGCAGCGCGATGGCGGCGATCAACCACTTTGACCGCTCAAGGCAGGTGACGGTCTTTTCCGATCTCTTCGGGCTCGATCTGGGCGGGGCGGTCAACTACACGATGGCGAAGATCGACGAGCTGATGCCGCAGGGAGTGAGCTACCGCTTCACCGGCTTTGCGGAGGAGATGGAGAAGACGGGCAAGGCGTTCGTGTCGGCCATCGGGCTCTCGCTGATCATGATCTTCATCATTCTGGCAATTTTGTACGAGTCGCTGATTCAGCCCATCATCATCATGATGGCGCTGCCGCTCTCCATCACCGGGGTACTGATCGCGCTCTTTTTGACCGGGCAGCACTTCAGCCTGTTCGTCATGATAGGCTTTTTCCTGCTGATGGGCATGGTCGGCAAGAATGCCGTACTGCTGGTCGATTTCGCGAATATGGCGGTGCAGGAGGGCAAAGCGGTGAACGATGCGCTGCTTGAAGCCGGAGAAAAACGCCTGCGTCCGATTTTGATGACGACGTTTGCAATGGTCTTTGCCATGTTGCCCTTGGCGGTCGGTTCGGGATTTGGCAGCGAGACGAAAGCGCCGATGGCCATCGCCGTCATCGGCGGGCTGATCAGCTCGATGCTCCTCACACTCATCGTCGTGCCTATCATCTACCGGCTGCTCTATCCGCTAGACCGGTGGTTGCGTAGCAAGTATGAGGGGAAGATCAAAGAGGTCTGAGAAAAGGGTCGCAATCATGAAAAAAGGAGAGGCGATGGAAGAGATGGAAAAAGTGCTTGCTTACAAACCCGGCCGCTGGCGATGGTGGTTGGCGGGGGTGATGGTCCTGTTGCTCTTTGCCGGCAGCCTGTTCATCTATTTCAAGCCTTCCGATACGCAAAGCAGCTACCGATTCGTGACCAGGCCGGTGGTCTCGGATGAACTCAATATCACGGTGTCGGCATCGGGGTATCTCAAGCCGCAGGAGAGCGTGGTAGTGGGTACCGAAGTTTCCGGTACGATTGAAACGGTCGCCGTTGATTACAATGATGCCGTCAAACAAGGGGCGCTGCTTGCCCGGTTGGATAAAACGAAATACCAAAGCAGTGTCGATCAGATGCGTGCTGCGCTTGACGCGGCGAAAGCGACGCTTGAAAATGCCGAGTCCGCCTTATTCCGTGCGGATGCGAAGGTGAAACGCAACCGGCAGTTGCGTGAAACAACGAAAGGCAAGCTGCCCGCTCCAAATGAGTGGGACAACGACTGGGCGGCCTACCTGGCAGCCAAGGCACAGGTCCATAATGCGCAGGCCATGCTGGAGCAGGCCAAATACAACCTGCAGACGGCCCAGTACAATCTGGAGCGGACCGATATCCTCTCGCCCGTCGATGGGATTGTGCTCAAGCGAAACGTGGATCCGGGACAGACGGTAGTGGCTTCGTTTCAGACCCCGGTGCTCTTTGCATTAGCCAAGGACCTGCGCAACATGGAGTTGCAGCTCAGTGTGGATGAAGCGGATATTGCCAGGGTGCATGCAGGGCAGCCGGTGGCATTTCAGGTAGATGCCTATCCCGATACGACCTTCACCGGCCTCATCAAAATGGTGCGGGTCGATTCGCAGATCGAAGACGGGGTCGTCACCTACATCGCCGAGCTGGATGTCAACAACAGCGACCTGCGTCTTCGACCGGGGATGAGTGCCGATGCCGACATTACCGTCAAGACCTTCAGCCATGTTCTGATCGTACCGCGCGCAGCACTGCTGTACGTACCGGCAAAGCCTCAGCAGACGAAAATGTTCGCCTTTGGTTCGAAAGAAGAGCGTCCATTCGATGCACAGACGCATGTGTGGCGTCTGCGCGGCGACCGGCAGGAAAAAATCTATGTGAAGGTGCTCGGCAGCAACGGGACCCGCAGCGCAATCAGCTCGGATGAACTGCGTGAAGGGGATGCGGTGATCGTTGCGCAGGAGAAGCGGCAGTGATCTCGCTCGAGCAGATCACGAAGACCTATGGCACAGGCGAAGTGGCCTCGCAGGTGCTGCATCCGCTCGATCTTCATATTGAAAAAGGGGAATTTGTCGCCATTATGGGGCCCAGCGGCAGCGGCAAATCGACACTGCTGAATATTCTGGGTGCACTGGATGTGCCCAGCAGCGGCCGTTATCGATTTGAAGGCACTGATCTGCGGACGCTTTCTATCGAACAGCTCGCCCTTTTTCGTCGGCATATTCTTGGCTTTATCTTTCAGGGATTCAATCTGCTAAAGCGCACGTCGGCGCTGGAGAATGTGGAAATGCCGCTGATCTATCAGGGTGTCTCCGCGCGCGAGCGGCGCAGGCGATCGTACGCGGCACTAAAGAGCGTCGGGCTCTCTGCGCGCGCAGGGTATGACCCTGCACGCCTTTCGGGCGGACAGCAGCAGCGTGTTGCAATCGCCCGGGCGATCGTCACCCGGCCGCGCGTTCTGATTGCAGATGAGCCCACGGGCAATCTTGATACAAAGCGCAGCCATGAGATCATGGAGCTGATCCGCGGCTTCAACCGTTCGGGGATTACCGTGATTATGGTGACGCATGAAGAAGATATCGCTGCCTATGCGGGGCGGACGATCCTGCTGCGAGACGGCAGGATCGAAGAGGAGTGAGGGCATGTTCGCTAATGCATTCATTCAGGCGCTTCGGGAGATGCGGCGCAATATGATGCGTTCGCTGCTGACGGCGATCGGGATCGTCATCGGCATCGCCTCGGTGATCGCGATGGTTAACATTGGGCAGGGGGCAAGCCGCTCGATCACGGCGAGCGTTAGCAGTCTGGGCAGCAACACACTCTTTATCATGCCTGAGCAGCAGCGTGGACCTCCGGGTATGTCGGCGGTCAGTGTGCCGTTCGATATGCAGGATGTCAGAGTGATTCAACACGCCATCTTTACCCTCGAGGCGGTGACGCCGATGGCGGCGGCGACCTTGAAAGCCGTCTATCGGGAGCGCAATTACCGTACAAGTGTGCGCGGGGTCGACAACGGCTATTTCGTCGTTCAGAACTGGACGCTGGCGGAAGGAGAACCCTTCAGCGCCAGTGCGCTTCGCACGGGACGCAGCGAATGCGTGCTGGGACAAACGGTGTTGAAAAAGCTCTTTGCGCAAGGGGAGTCCCCGCTGGGCAAAAAGATACGGATTAAAGGCTTTGCCTGTACGGTGACGGGTGTGCTGTCATCGAAAGGGGCGAATGTATTCGGGACCGATCAGGATGATCTGATTCTCGTGCCCATAAAGATGTTCCAGCGGCGTATCAGCGGCAATCAGAATATTCCGCTGATCATGGCATCGGTCAAGCCGCGTTATCCGCTTCAGACTGCCAAAGAGCAAATACGG
>JANTHE010000130.1 GCA_024762585.1 Sulfuricurvum sp.
TTGGCGAGTCCGGCATCGGTCGTAATGTAGTTGCTGGAGTTGACGATGAGTTCCCGTTTTGCTTCCGTCTGCGCCGAGACGACGTTTTCAAGTGGCGTATAGGCATTTTTTTGCAAGAAGGCCAGCTCGATGTTCGAAGCGGTCTTTGACTCGACAATATCGAAGATCTTCGCTTCGCCGTAGCTGCCCGCCGTCCCGACGAAGAGCAGAAATTCCGGTTTGTCAAAAAGGCAGAGCCGGGTGATGTTCATAGCTGTCTCGACCAGCCCGACCCCGGTCGGGGTAGCGAAATCAAAGGTCTCGTTGTTGCCCGCGCAGATAATCATTACAATCTTACCGGAACGCCGTTATCATGCAGGTAGTGTTTAAGCTCCATGATATCGATCTCTTTAAAGTGGAAGATGCTCGCCGCCAGCGCCGCGTCCGCACCGTGCTCGAACGCCTCTTTGATATGTTCCATCGTTCCTGCGCCCCCGCTGGCGATCACGGGGACGTTGACCAGTTTGCTGATCTGCTGGGTAATCGGCAGGTCAAAACCCGCCTTGGTGCCGTCGGTGTCCATCGACGTGAGCAGAATCTCCCCTGCGCCGCGATCGACCGCCTCTTTGGCCCATTTCACGGCATCAATGCCGGTGTCGACACGCCCGCCGTTGAGGTAGACATGGTAACGCTCTCCCGTCTTTTTCACATCGATGGCGACGACGATGCATTGCGCCCCGAAACGCTTGGCCCCCTCGTCAATCAGTTCGGGGCGTTTGATGGCCGCCGAGTTGACGCTGACCTTATCGCAGCCGACGTTGAGGAGCTTGTAGATATCGTCGAGTTTTCGGATACCGCCGCCGACGGTCAGAGGAATAAAGACCTCTTTGGCGACCTGCTCGACAATATGCACGATGGTGTCGCGCTCCTCGTGTGAGGCGGTAATGTCCAGAAAGGTCAGTTCATCCGCACCCTCTTCGTTGTAGCGCTTGGCGATCTCGACCGGGTCGCCCGCGTCTTTCAGGCCGACAAAGTTGACCCCTTTGACGACACGGCCGTCCTTGACGTCGAGGCAGGGGATGATGCGTTTGGCGAAATAATCCATAGGGCAGACTTTGTTCTTTTTCGAAATTATACCCTGAAACAACTGCAGAGAGGCACGTGTGTAAAATGGTGCCAATAGGAGTGTGAAATTGGCGTGAATTTTCATGAAATGCTTACTTTAACTATACAAAAAAAGAAATAGGAGTAAATTAAAAGAATACACAAAAAAACAAGGAGACCAATGTCAACCATTCATAAGCATATCGAGATACTCAAAGAGGGTGTCGAGGACAAGAAACTGCTCAAGACCCTTGCCAAACTGGAAAAAGATCTTGACTCACTGAATTCCAAATCCTGCCTTGTCCGACTGTCTCGCGGTAAAAAGATAAAGAAAGCACTGCGCTATGTGGAGTATGAAGACGAGCTTCGTCTTTTGCAGGCGGAACTGATCAAACTGCAAAATTGGGTCTTTGAAAATAACATGCGTGTTCTGATCATCTTTGAAGGCCGTGACGCGGCAGGCAAAGGCGGGGCCATTAAGCGTTTCACCGAATACCTCAATCCTCGAAAATATGGTGTAGTCGCCCTTCCGAAACCCTCCGATGTCGAAGTGAACCAATTTTACTTTCAGCGTTATTTCCGTCATCTACCTGATGCCGGCGAGATCGTCTTCTTCGACCGCAGCTGGTATAACCGTGCCATTGTGGAACCGAGTTTCGGATTTTGTACGCAGGAGCAGTACGATAAATTCATGAAAGAAGTGCCAGAAATAGAGCATGCACTCGTTGACGACGGCATTACCATCATCAAGTTCTGGTTCTCCGTCTCCAAAGAGGTTCAGCAGGAGCGCTTCGACGAGCGTCTGACCAATCCGCTCAAGCAGTGGAAGATCAGTCCGGTCGACAAGCAGGCGCAGAAGATGTGGGACGTGGTGACCGATTATAAAGAGGAGATGTTCAGCCGTACGCACAACTCTTACGCCCCGTGGATCATTGTCAAGAGCAACGACAAAAAGACGGCGCGGCTGGAGTCGATCCGCTACGTGCTTTCGCAGTTCAACTACGATGGCAAGGAGGATGCAAACGTCATGCTGCATCCCGATCCGGATATTGTCAGCCGCTATCATCGCAAGAGTCTGCAGATCGATTAGCGAATAATGGTTCGTCGAATATGCTACCATTAGGATGCTATTTGCAGCAAAGGTAAAAGACTGTGGCCCGATCGTCAAAAAAAGAAGCACGAAAAGAGAGTATCATCACTACGGCGCTGAAGCTCTTTTCCGAAAAGGGTTTCTATACGACGACGATCCCTGATATCGCCGAAAAAGTGGGGATGAGCGTCGGCAATTTTTACAACTATTTCAGCTCCAAGGATATCCTGGCCAAAGAGCTGATCATGTACATTTCGAGCTATCTCGGTGCGCGGATCCGCGAGATCAACGAACGGCCCGTCGATGCCAAAACGAAGATCGCCGCGATCGTGTCGATGTATTTCGAGATGGCGACGGAAAAGCCGGAGATGATCGAGTATTTCCTGCGTGTCTACCTCTCCAATAGAGAGGTGTTTGGCGAGGGGTGCGAAGGGATGGTCTGCGTCTCGCCATTTATCACGGAATTGATGCTTTTCTTCGAATCCGGCGTGGCGAGCGGGGAGCTTCGGGACCAGGACTTTTTCAGCGCGTTTGGTCTTTTTATGGGCTACTTGGGCGGTATGGTCTTTTTGTTCGGCGAAAAGATTCTGCCCGAGCCGCTTTCGTACTATGAAGCTTCCATTGCGGAGAACATCTACCATGCCCTCAAGGCCCCGTAAACTCCGTCTGCTCTGGCTGCAGGGGGTCACCTGCAATGGCAACTCCCACGCGTTTTTGAACCTGCCCTGGCTTGATGCTCTGTTGGAGCGTTTCGATATCATGTACCACCCACTGCTGCCTTCGCTATATTCCTTGGAAGCGGTGGCGGCTTGCGATATGACGTGCGATGTCTTGGTCTTTGAAGGCGCTTTCGCCCCGGGACTGCGGCGAGGAGAGAAAGGGCTGGGTGCGCTGCTCGAGCATTATGCGCAGCAAGCTTCCTATGTTGTCGCCGCCGGCAGCTGCGCGAGTTTCGGCGGCATGTTCAAAGATGCCATGCCCGAAGGAAGCGGACTGGCCTTTGTGCACGATAAACCCGGGGGTCCGCTGGCGCGTCAGGGTGTCATCAATCTCTCGGGCTGCCCGGTTCATCCCGAATGGCTGGGCTACGCGCTGATGATGATCGCGGACAATGAAACGATCGCGCTCGATGCGCTGCACCGACCAAAAGCGCTTTACAGTCATCTGGCACACGACGGCTGTCTGCGCAACGAATATTTCGAGTGGAAAGTGGATGCGAAGCAGTTCGGCCAAAAAGAGGGGTGCCTCTTTTACGAGCAGGGCTGCCGCGGGCCGCTCACGCATGCGTCGTGCAACCGCACGCTCTGGAACGAGGTCAGTTCGAAAATGCGGGTGGGGACACCCTGTTTCGGCTGTACGGAGCCCGACTTTCCGCGCCGGAACCTTTTCGAGACGAAGACCAATATGTCTATTCCCGAAGAGGTGCCCATCGGGGTGACGAAGCGCAGCTACCTAACGCTGACCGGCATCGCGAAAAGCTTCAGGGTCCAGCGGCTTGAATCGAGGTTGATCGAAGATGAATAAGACACTGATCGACCGCATCGAGGGTGAAGCGTCGCTCTACCTTAAAATGGATGATACCGGCGTGACGGACGCCAGCATTGCCTTTCCCCATCACCGCGGCATGGAGAGAATGCTTGAGGGGCGTAAGGCGACGGACGCGCTGGTGATCACCCCGCGCGTCTGCGGCATTTGCGGTCATGCGCACCTGATGGCGACGGTGCGCGCGATCGAATCGGCGTATGCCGCTGCGGGAACACCCGTGGCGCTTAGTGAAAAGGCGGAGCGCATCCGCGAACTGACGCTGCTGCTCGAGATGGTCCAGAACCATTTCAAGTGGCTCTATCTGGTCATTTTGCCCGAGCTGGAAAGCCTGGGCGGCAGCGGCCGGACACAAACCCCGCTCAAAGGGGCGTTCGCCGCACAGCTTGCTACTAAAATCCTCGCGCTCTTTGCCGGGCAGTGGCCGCACAGCTCCTACATGCTTCCCGGCGGCGTCACCTGCGACCCAACGCATCTGGAACGGGTGCGCGCTATGGGCATGCTTGATGAGCTGATCATGTTTTTCGAGCGTGAGACCGCCGGGACTTCGCTGGACGCACTGCTGGGGTTTGAAACCTGCAAGGCGTTCAACGCGCTGTCAAGTGATTTTGGGCATCTGGAGCGTGAACTGATCCGTGCCGGGATGCAGCACAAGGGGATGGCGCACGACCGTTTTATGGTGCTGGGAGAACACGGTTTCACCCATCCGCACAAAGTCATGTGTACCCGCCGTTACAGCATAGAACCGTCGCATGTTTCGACGGAAGCGGCCTACTGCCCCGATGAGCGTACTTACGCCGAAAACGTGCGTTACAAAGGGGCGTTTTTCGAGACCGGACCGCTTGCCCGCATCATGGCCGGCGATGTGGGACTCGTCAAAAACATGCACCGCCGCTTCAAAGACAGCGCCTATACGCGTATTATGGCGCGGGTCTATGAGATCGCTTTGCTGCTGCGCCATGCCAAAACAGTGCTACATACCTTGTCGCTCTCCGAGCCGTCGTTCGTGCCGCCCGCCGACCTGGAGACGGTGACGGGTGAGGGGATCGGAATCGTCGAAGCGCCGCGAGGCCCGCTTATGCACCGTGTACGGCTGGAAAAAGGCACGATCGCTTCGTACAAGATCATCACGCCGACGCAGTGGAACCTGGGAAGTTCGACGCCGGATGACCCGGCGCCGGCGCAGCGGGCCATGCTCGGAAGCAAAAGCGAAGCGGAGGCCGCTTTCATCTTCAGAAGTTTCGATGTCTGCTCCGTCTGTACCACGCACTAGGA
>JANTHE010000131.1 GCA_024762585.1 Sulfuricurvum sp.
CTTCAGATAGCTTTGAGCTTAAATTTTGTAGCATTAAGAAAATTGAATTTTGTTTTGAAAGCATGATTTAATTAAATTGTTGAATTGCCGCTATTTTTTCCAATTAATTTAGGGTGGCAGAGAGGTAGAAGTTTGTCTAAATCCGCTTTTACAATGATCGAATTGATCTTTGTTATTGTTATCCTTGGAATTTTGGCGGCAGTTGCCGTTCCCAAGCTGGCGGCGACGCGTGATGATGCTGTGATATCAATGATAGCGCATAATACAATGACAGCTGCATTTGAAGTAGCCACATATGCAACGGCACAAGGCAGAACGGAAGTTAATATCAATGACATGTCAAAAGCGATGGGGTTGCTGGTTGGCAAAGGTCTTGCAACAGACACGGGCGCAAGCAGAGCAGAGATCCGGACAAAGCCGGGGGCATCTACCTGTCTGATATTTCGTATTGAGAACGTGGGCGGCAATACGGAAATCTTGAGATTGGAAGACGGTGGTGCTACAGATGAGAATTGCCAAAGATTGCAGAATCTCATAGATTTTAGCAGTTATCCTATGCCATTGCGCGGAAATGTGGTCAGCCTCTAGCATTTTCCTTAGTGACGTGCTACAATCCAAGTTTCAGTATTAAGGACAGGTATTTTTATGTTTAGAGATTACGGACGAAGAAATGGTTTTACGATGATAGAGCTTGTTTTTGTGATTGTAGTATTGGGGATTTTGGCGGCGATTGCCATACCCAAATTTGCTGCAACACGCGAAGATGCGGAAATATCTGCCGGACGGGCGACCATCGCATCTGTCAGGTCCGGAATTGTTTCAGAACGCCAGAAACGTCTGCTTCGCGGAGACTCTTCTTATATTTCGGATTTGGGAGATGGGTTTGATCAGATTTTGACATACCCGGCAAAAAAATGGAGCAAAAGCGGCAACACATATACCTATACTGTCGGGCAGAGCAGTTGTGCTTTTGTATATGACAGTACGAATGGCACCTTTACCGGAAGCAGTCTTTCCGGAGACTGCACAAAACTTGACTTCTAATTATTAGGCTTGTTTTTCTATAACATCCAGCTCCTCGGAAGGCCGCTGGAACCCCTGGTATACAGTTACTCTGAATTATTGGGTATGGGTTCTGAAGTTTCTGTTGAACTTCACGGAAGAGCAGTGAAAGCGGTGGTGGTCGATACCGTTGATACTCCTGCGTTCGTTACTTCTGCTGTCGAGTCTGTTTCCGGCTTTATCTTTTCGCCGCAGCAGCTGAAGTTTGCTGCATTTATCTCTAGCTACTATTTCTGCTCATTGGGCGAGGCCCTGGCACTTTTTGTTCCGTTTACTTCTGATGATGAGATGTCGAATACCGGGCAATGGACGACTGAAAAGTCGATTGCGCTCTCGAAATTGCAAGCAGGTGCCTTTGAATTTTTACAGCAGCACCCGGTCTCTTTGCTTTTTGGCGACACCGGTTCAGGCAAAACCGAAATCTACATGAAGTATTTCGAGCAAATGCTTGAATGTGGCAAGCGCTCGCTTTTTCTGATGCCCGAAATCTCGCTGACGCCACAGATGCAGAGGCGTCTGGAAGTGCATTTTGGCGAGGCGGTCGTGATGTGGCACTCCAAGCTGACGAAAAAGCAGAAGCAGAAGGCGCTGGAGAAGATCCGCAGCGGCGAAGCGGGGATTATTGCCGGGCCGCGTTCGGCACTCTTTTTGCCTATAGAGAACCTTGGAATTGTTGTTGTGGACGAGGAGCACGATGACAGCTACAAATCTTCTTCGCGTCCGCGTTACCATGCGCGGGATATGGCGATCTATTTCGGCAAGCTGCTGGGAATTCCCGTCGTGCTTGGCAGTGCGACGCCGTCGCTGACATCGTATGTCAAGTTTCCCCATTTTCGGCTCAAAGGCGGCCACTTTCAAAGCGGTCGCACGTTTGAGTTCGAACCGCATGTCGAGGCGATTACACCGCGCATCGAAGCTGCTATTGCACAGACGGCGGCGCAAAAAGAGCAGGCCATGCTTTTTATCCCGACCCGCGCCAATTTCAAGTACCTTATCTGCAACAGCTGCGGCTACACCTACCAGTGCCCTTACTGCAGCGTTGGTATGAGCGTGCACCGTTTTCGCCGACAGGTACGCTGCCACTACTGCGGTTACGCCGAGCCCATCCCGCAGCACTGTCCGGAGTGCAGATCGGGCGAACTGGTCAGCTCGCGACTGGGAACGGCAGAGGCGGTGGAGTACTTCAACGAGCACCATCCAAAGCTGCGGGTAGCGCAGTTCGACCGTGACAAGATCACGACGCAAAAAAAACTAAAAGCATTGCTCGACGCCTTCAACGCCAACGAAATCGACCTGCTGGTAGGTACGCAGATGCTCTCCAAGGGGCACGACTACCATGACGTCACGCTGGCGGTGGTGCTGGGGCTGGACAATATCCTGGGCCTCAGCGACTACCGTGCCCGCGAGCGTGCGCTTTCGCTGCTGCTGCAGATCGCCGGACGCAGCGGCAGGAAAAAGGAGGCGCGTGTCATTGTTCAGACCTTCAATGCCGCGTTTTTCTCGGCCTACACAGACAGTTACGAGCGTTTTTTGGAAGAAGAGAAGCGATTTCGAGAGGGGATGTATCCGCCGTACAAGAAGCTTTGCCGCGTTCTGTTTGCGCATAAAAACTGGGAAAAGGCCGAAGCGATGATGCGGCAGATGGAACAGGGGTTACAGCAGTTCGATAGGATAGAAATCGTCGGAGCGGGCAAAGCGCCCATCGAAAAGATCGCGGGAAAATACCGCTATCAGATTCTGCTGCGTGCCGACAGAAGCACCGACCTGATCAGAGCGCTGAAAGCTACAAAGGTGCCGCTGGCCGAGATCGATATGGACCCGGTCGAGTTTGGATGAGTATGGTATAATCGCGACATGGGTAAGATCGATGAAGTCAAAGAGATGCTGAATACACTCAGAATAGCGATGAGTATTGCATTCGGTATGCTAGTTGTGTTGATCGGCAGCTTGGTAAAACGGTATGATAGTGGAATATTGGATATACTTTTTTGGAGTGGTATAGTCTTTTCAATCTGTATCCTCGCTGTTATCGCACTCATCATTTACCAAATTACCAAAAAAACAAAAGAAATAAAGGATTTGTAATGACAACAATGGCGACAGCCGCTTTGGTTTTTGTCGGAGCATTGACCGTGGCGGTTCTGTTCTATGGTGCTTTCAAACTAGCGGAAGAATGAAATAAACATTATTCCATTGAATAGAAAATGAAGGATCTATAATGTCTTTTGCAACAGTAGCTATCTTGTTGGCCTTTGCAGCTGTAATAGTGGCTATCGGATATGGCGCTTATGAAATAAGCCATGATTAAGCGCTATCCTACCAAACAGATTTTCGTCGGAAACGTTCCCGTCGGCGGTGACGCCCCCATCTCTGTGCAGTCCATGACCTACAGCCGTACCCGCGACGTCGAAGCGACGGTGGAGCAGATCAACCGACTGCATTTCGCCGGCTGTGACATCGTGCGGGTCGCGGTGCCGGATATGGAGGACGCGTTGGCGCTGAAGGCCATTAAAGAGCGTATTTCACTGCCGCTGGTCGCAGATATTCACTTTAACTACAAACTGGCGCTCGTGGCGGCCGAAGTTGTGGATTGCATCCGCATCAACCCTGGCAACATCGGGGAGCAGAGCCGGGTGAAAGATATTGTCAAAGCGTGCACAGAGCGTAACATCCCGATTCGCATTGGGGTCAACGCCGGCAGCCTTGAGAAACAGTTCGACGCGAAATACGGCCAGACGGCAGAGGCGATGGTTGCCTCGGCCGAGTACAACATTAAGTTCCTCGAAGACCTCGGTTTTACCGATATCAAGGTTTCGCTCAAAGCCAGCGACGTTCAGCGCACCGTTGAAGCATACCGTTTGCTGCGGCCGAAAAACAACTATCCGTTCCACCTCGGCGTCACCGAGGCGGGGACGAAGTTTCATGCGACCGTCAAAAGCGCCATCGGCCTTGGAGCCTTGCTGCTCGATGGTATCGGTGACACCCTGCGTGTATCCATCACGGGCGAGCTCGAAGAGGAGATTAACGTTGGCCGTGCGATCCTCAAGGATAGCGGCGCAGCGGGTGAGGGGCTCAACATTATCTCCTGCCCCACCTGCGGACGGATCGAGGCGGATTTGGTGAGTGCGGTCGACGAGATCGAGCAGCGTACGAAACACATCAAGGCGCCGCTCAACGTTTCGGTGATGGGCTGTGTCGTCAATGCCATCGGCGAGGCGCATCATGCCGATGTGGCGATTGCCTACGGCAAAGGCAGCGGGTTGGTGATGGTCAAAGGCGAAGTCGTGGCGAGGCTGGAGGAAAAAGAGCTCGTCGACAAGTTTGTGGTTGAAGTCGAAAAGATGGCGGAGAAGCAGTAGATGGAAGAGAAACTCTACAATCTCGCCTTCGAACGGGCGGTTCTCAGCTCCATCATCTTCGAGCCGTCGCAGTTCGAAGAGCTCGAAGCCATCGTCAAGCCTGAAGATTTCTATTTGCCCGCGCATCAGGACATCTACACTGCGATCACGTCGCTGTCGCACCGTGATGAGCCGATTGACGAAGAGTTTCTGCGCAAGGAGCTCGGCCGCAAGAAGAAGTTCGACGAAAACGTCATGCTCGAGATCCTCTCGGCGAATCCTATCTCGAACACGACGGCCTATGTCAAAGAGATCAAGGAGAAGGCGCTCAAGCGCCATTTGCTGACGCTGACAACCGAGATCAAAAAAGTGACGCTCGAAGAGGAGCTGCCGAGTGCCGATGTGGTCGATATGGTCGAGAAGAAGCTCTATGAGATCACGCAGGATTCGCAGACGAGCGATTTTAAAGACGCCGAAACGGTGACCGTCGACACTATGCGCTATATCGAGGAGATGAAAGCGCGGGGCAACTCGGTGCTCGTCGGCGTCGATACGGGGTTTGCGGAGCTGAACAAGATGACGACGGGTTT
>JANTHE010000132.1 GCA_024762585.1 Sulfuricurvum sp.
TAACGGCGATAACCCCAGATAATCAAAAAGACGACCAGCCCTTCAAGCAGCGCTTCATAGAGCTGAGAAGGATGACGCAGGACTCCATGAACGTAGATGCCCCATGAGACATCCGTAACACGTCCGACCAACTCCTGATTAAGAAAATTGCCGACCCGTCCGAAGATGTAACCCAGTGGCACTGCAACGGCGACGATATCCATCAAAATCCCGAAATGCACCTGCTTGCGGCGGCTGAACAGGAATGATGCAATGAAGAACCCAATCACCGCCCCGTGGTAGCTCATGCCGCGAATACCCACGAATTCACCTGCTTTGAAAGGGTTGAATATCTGCCACGGATGCGTGAGGTAGTAGAGCGTATCGGGATCGTAAAAAAGAATATACCCCAGCCGCGCACCGAGAATCACCCCGATCTCCACCCAGATGAAATAGGCGTCGAGGGTCTTGGTATCGATGGCGATCCGGTCATACCTGACATACCACTTTGCCCCGTACAGCGCCGCAAGGAGCGCCAGCACATACATCATCCCGTACCAGTGCACCGGCAGCCCGAAGAGAGAGAAAGCGACGGGGTTAAAATGGTCGTAAATATGGTTCCAGTATTCCATCGACAGCTCGTTTAGGGCACTAACGCCCTTTAGTTATTTGAGCGAAGTATACCCTACTAATCGTAATAGCTCAGCGATGTCTTGCCGAACTTCTTGCGCTTTTGCAAGGCATACGGCCCGATGCTCTCGGGCAATTCGAGCGCCGTCATATGCTCGATCGTGATCAGCCGCACCAGTTCACGCGGCAAACGTTCGATGAGCGCGATCATATTATCATAGATAGCTTCATGCCCTTCGCGGATGGAAAACGGCGGGTCGATGAAGAAGTAGGCCTTCTCATGCTGCGCACGGAGCATGGCGAGCACCTGCACTATCGTCTCGAAGGTATCGCCGGCAATCACCTCGCACGCCGCGGGATCGGTCTGGACAATATTGTCTTTGAGCACCTTCAGCGCCTCACGGTCGCGCTCCATGAAGATGACCCGTTTCGCCCCGCGGCTGAGCGCCTCGAGCCCGATGGAGCCGCTGCCTGAAAAGAGTTCCACCAGCACCCGGTCCATGATTTCGAACTGCAGCGTGTTGAAGTAAGACTCCAGCACGATGCCCTTGGAGCTTCTGGTCGTCGCTTTGGACGGCAGTTTCAGCGTCTTGCCCTTGTACTTTCCGGCAATGATCTTTTTGACCGGCGCTTTCATATTCTCACCTCGTTCAGATAGTACTCGATGCTGTAGTGCAGGTCCTCATCCAGATCGGGAAGGCTGCGCAGCATCCACTCCAGGTACCCCGGATCGCGCCGGGCGACGTCCTCGATGTATTTGCCGCCGTACTTCCCGAACGTCAGCTTGTGAATCAGCGCCTGTTCGGTCGTCAGCGCCATTAGCCGCTCCGTATCCGCCATCTCCTCTAGGTAGCGGTGCAGCAACAGAGTGTGCATGGCGTCACTCAGGGCGTTATGGGCACTGAGCGCGATACCGAGGCGCTCCGCCAAAGCCGCTTCTTCACGGTACAGCCGCAGTTCGTAACGCAGAAACTGCAATGAAAAATGTTCGACCTCGCTGCCCAGCAGATGTTTGACACATTTAAGCGTATCGATCATGCCGCCCTGCCAGGTCACCCCCTCTTTGGCCAGCATCTCGAGGTCAAAGGTCAGGTTGTGCCCTACCAGCACCGTTTCGGGTGTATTGATCGCCCTTAGTTTCCTGCCCGCCTCTGTCGCATCGAATTCGGGAGCTTCTTTGAGCATTTCATTGGTGAGGTGGTGCAGCGCCATGGCCTGGGGAGGTACTTTTTTTCCCGGATTGATTAGATCATAGAAAGGTTCAAGCTTTCCGTCTACTTCCGTGATCAACCCGATGGAACAGATCCGGTCTTTCTTTTCGAGCCCCGTCGTCTCGACATCGAGATAACAGAACATCAAAACCGCTGCAGTAGAGTGTGATAGTGTTCGAGCGTGCGGAAACTCTTTTCAAAGCGCCACCGCAGCACGAACGACACAATGGCGTCACGCCGGGAAGCGTCGACTTTTTCGGCACGGCCGTAATAGCCCAGCGAACTGTTCTTGTTGCGCACCTTGGCATCTTTGTCGTAGGTAATGGCGATGATTTGGACGTATTTGCCCTCGTGCGGCTTGCCCAATGCGTCATCGGAGAGCGAGATACCGGCAAGGTTCATCGCCTTGAAATCGAACAATTCGACAAAATCAGGCACTTTTTCATCTACCCCGAGGTCATGGTAAAGTTTTTCAAGCGCCGCCATATTCTCTTTGCGGGCGACTTCGTAACTCGATATTTTAGCGGTAAGATTTTTCAGACGATCCAGTGCCGATGACAATACACGCTCCTTTGCTCATAGCAGTTTAACCAACCCTGCTTTATAATCACCAAAATTTTTTATGCGTCGCACGAAAGGGAGTCATGGATTATTTCAAGATCAACGGACCGAAAACACTTGGAGGTAGCGTCCCTGTCTCGGGAGCCAAAAATGCTGCACTTCCACTGATCGCCATGACAATCCTCGCCCAAGCCCCTGTTACCATCACCAACCTTCCCCACGTCGTCGACATCAAAACGCTGCTTAAACTGCTGCATAACCTCGGCGCAGATTTTACGCTCGAAGGCAACAGCGTCACAATTGACACCTGCTGTCTGGGCAATACCAAAGCCACCTACGATATCGTCAAGACCATGCGCGCTTCGATCCTGGTCCTGGGACCGCTGCTGGCACGTTTCGGGCACTGCGAAGTCTCTCTGCCCGGCGGATGCGCCATCGGTCAGCGCCCGATCGACCTGCACCTCAAGGCGCTCGAGCAGATGGGTGCGCAAATCAGCATCCATGCCGGATACGTCCGTGCCGAGGCCCCGGACGGGCTGCACGGCGCGCACATCCTTTTTGACAAGATCACCGTAACGGGCACCGCCAACGTCGTCATGGCCGCGGCCCTGGCCAAAGGCAAAACCGTCATTACCAATGCCGCACGCGAACCGGAAGTGGTCCAACTGTGCGAGGTCCTCAACAACAGCGGAGTCGCCATGGAGGGAATCGGCAGTTCCGAGCTGACCGTTTACGGAACCGACCGTCGTCGACTCGCCATCAAACCGTTTGCCGTCATTCCCGACCGCATCGAAGCGGGGACCTACCTTTGCGCCGCCGCCATTACCCGCTCGCCCGTGACGCTGACCCGTGTCCGTCCCGACCACCTTGAAGCGGTTTTGGGCAAACTCGAGGAGATGGGTGTGAGCATCGATACAACCGACAGCACGATCACGCTCCGCCCGTCAGAAACGCTGAAACCAGTCGATATCACGACACAGGAGTACCCCGCTTTTCCAACCGACATGCAGGCGCAGTTTTTGGCACTGTGCACCCAGGCCGAAGGGACTTCGACCATCGAGGAGCGGCTGTTCGAAAACCGCTTCATGCATGTCAGCGAACTGCAGCGGCTCGGTGCGGACATCACTTTAAAAGGCAGTACGGCCACCGTCAAGGGGCCTTCACCGCTATACGGAGCCGATGTCATGGCCACCGATCTGCGCGCCTCGAGTGCGCTCGTGCTGGCGGCACTGGCGGCCGAGGGCGAAACGGACATCCACCGTATCTATCACCTCGACCGCGGGTATGAAGCACTTGAAAAAAAGTTTGGGAAAATCGGGGCGGATATCGCCCGATTGAGCGAATAGCCGTGCAGCGGACTATTTATCTTCGAAGATAATCAGCTCGTAGATACTTTTCTTCGCCACCAATGACTTTTCCGGCGGAACACTCGTACTGTTTTTCGCCTGAGCCAGCTGGTGGCGCAGTTCGGCAATCTCCTGCTCCATCGTATCGATCTGCTCTTTGAGACGCAAGGCGACATCGACGCCCGCCAGGTTGACCCCCATTTCGCGCGTCAGACGCAAGATGAGCTTGATGCGGTCGATGTCGCGCTGCGAATAGAGACGAATCCGGCCGTCCGAACGCGAGGGCGTAATCAGGTTCTCCCGCTCGTACTGACGCAGCGTCTGCGGATGGATATCGAGGATCTTCGCTACGATGCTGATAAGGTAGACCGGTTCGTCGTACGTATGCATGGTTTACTCCTTGGGCAGTTTCTCTTTCATCAATTCTACCAGATCGTCATCAAGGGAATCGACGTTTGGCAAAACTATATTGGCAACCAGAAAAAGATCACCGCGCTGTTTCGTCTTTCGGTTCATAACACCCATTTCCTTCACCCGGAAACGCTGACCGTTTTTGGTGTTCTTCGGGACCTTGAGCGTAATCTCTTTTTCCATCGTTTTTACTTTAACTTTATCTCCGAACAGAGCAGCATACAGCGGGACATCAAATGTTTTGATCAAGGTATCTCCCTCCCGCTCATACTCCGGATTGGAGGCAATGTTTATCTTGAGATAGAGATCACCTGTCTGCCCGCCCTGATTACGCCCCTTGCCGCGCACACGAAGTTTCTCACCCTCTTTGATTCCGGCGGGAATTTTGATATCAAAACTCTCACCCTCTACAGAAACATGATGTTTGCCCCCAAGCACAGCCGTCTGAAACGGAATAGTTATGGACGTCTCGAGATCAAGGTTGACCGGTTGCTGGTAACCACCACCGCTTCCTCCAAATCCACCGAAACCTCCAAATCCACCTCCGGCCCCGCCGCCTGTGCCTGCACCGCCGAAACCACCGAATCCGCCGCCCCCGCCAAACATCTGGCGTAAAATTTCGTCAAGGTCAACATTCCCGCCTTGTGAGCGTGCGAAGTCTTGGAAGTTCTGCCCACCGAACATCTGATCACCAAACTGATCATACTGGGCCTTCTTCTCTTTGTCGCTCAACACCTCATACGCGGCATTAATCTCTTTAAATTTTTCTTCAGCTTCAGGCGACTTGTTCACATCCGGATGGTACTGACGTGCCA
>JANTHE010000133.1 GCA_024762585.1 Sulfuricurvum sp.
ATGAAAAAACTGTTGATGTACACCACCGGGTTTACCGGCTCGCAGCTGGAGCTGCTGGGCAAGGAGGCGTCGTTTTACTGTATGCGCCACGGCATCGAGGCGATTACTCAGGAGATTCTGATAGAGCAGATCAACAAGATCAAGTATGGTGATCAGCATTCGTATCTTTCGCCCGAACAGCTCTTTGAAGAGACGGCGGTCTACGAAGCGGGGCGGGCGGTGCTCTCGCGTACACTGTTGCCGAACGTACGGATAGAGCATATCAGCCTGACGCCCAAAGCGAACAACGAACGGTTCATCGCGCATGACTATAAAGAGATTCAGGACAATATGACCGCACGGGATTTCAAAGACCGCATCTGCGTCTCTTTGGCCGGTCGAAGTGCGTTGATCAGAAAGTTCGGGTCGGCTGACGGTATGGATACCGGCGCATCGAACGATCTGCAGCAGGCGACACGCGACGCCTATGCGGCGATTGCCCATTACGGGATGGACCCCGAGGTGGGGTATGTGAACATCAACGGGGTACTGGACGCCAAGGCGGCGGACCGTATCACGGATACGAAGCACTATCATGCCCAGATCGATACGGCGCTGAAGCGATGGCTGGATGAAGGGCAGGCGCGTGCCGCGGCGCTGGTCGATGAGCAGTGGTCCGTGATAGAGCCGCTCTCGCAGCTGCTGCTCGAAAAAGAGATCATTTACGGTGAAGCGCTTGATGCGCTTCTGGTCCGGCAGCGTTCGTGCGCTGTTCAAAATCATTGAGGTAAAAAAATGGAAGAGAAAACGACACAGACCTACATGAAGCTCCAGATGGATGAGCTTAAAACCGTACACGGTATGGAAAATGCCGAGCGTAAAAGTGATGCCAAAAGTCGAAGCGGCAGAGCCGAAGATGAAGAGATCGCCAAATTGTACGAAGACTGTGCGGAGTATGAAGACGAGCTGCTGCGGTTCGAGCGGGAGCTGGAGCTCATCAAGGATAATGAGATGGCGGCACTGGCGGAAGCGATGGCCGAACTGGGAGGCGAAACCAAAGCACAGGCGGAAGAGAAACTCAAAGCAGTCATAGAGCACGGCTGGGCCGCGCGTGTCGAGCGCGGCGGAGCATCGCCCGCATCACTGGAACAGCTGCGTTCTGCGGGCCTTTCCGATCTGGTTTCGGTACTCGGCGAGGCACTTCCCGATGAATCGGTCGATGTCGAATCGGAGATCAAATCACTTCTGATTGAGCGGTGGGAGCTCTACATCGGGATCAAGAAAGAGCATATCAAAGAAGAGGTCAGCTACATCAAGGCGCTGGGGCTGAAACCGCACTATGCCCAAAAGGTCTACAAACGATACCACGGCATCGACTAACTACTGCACCTCTGTGCGTCAATGACGCACGGCAAGGTCGTTGTGCTTGATGGTCGCGATCAGCGCGTTAATCTCTTTTAGGCGCTGCTCCTCCTTTTCCATACAGTTGATGGCATCGAGGTTGAATTTTTCAAGTTTCTCATCCAGGTAGCCGGTCGTGAACCTGCCCTCGATGAAATCCTGGTCGCGTACGATCGCCTTGTGCAGTGGGATGTTGGTGGGCACGCCTTCGATGACGAACTCGTCGAGTGCGCGCTTGGCTTTTCTGACCGCACCTTCCCAGTCCAGCGACCAGATGATCAGCTTTCCGATCATGGAGTCATAATCGGGCGGAATGACATACCCGCCGTAGACGCTGGTATCGAGCCGTACCCCCGGTCCGCCCGGTGACATATAGGTGGTAATCTTCCCCGCCGAAGGAAAGAAGTTCTTTTTGGGGTCTTCAGCGTTGATCCGGAACTCGATGGCGTAGCCTCTGAAACGGATCTCCTCTTGCAAGAAACGCAGTTTGTCACCCCCGGCGATCTCGATCATGCGCTGGATGATGTCGATGCCCGAGATGAGTTCGGTGACCGGGTGCTCGACCTGTACTCGGGTATTCATTTCGATGAAGAAGATATTGTCCTGCTCGTCGATGAGGTACTCGATGGTCCCCACGCTTTCGTAGCCGACCTTGATCATCGCTTTCATGGAGATGCGGTAGAGCTCTTTGCGTACCGCCTCGCTCAGTCTGGGTGAGGGTGCGATCTCGATCACCTTTTGGTGCCGTCGCTGGATGGAGCAGTCGCGCTCGCCCAGGTGCACCACATTTCCAAACTTGTCGGCGATGATCTGCACTTCGATATGGCGCGGGTTTTCGACATATTTTTCAATAAAGACATCTCCTTTGCCGAAAAACTTTTTGGCCTCGGCCGTCGCGGATTCAAACAGTTCTTTGAACGCCTTGGCCTCTTTGACAATGCGCATGCCGCGCCCGCCGCCGCCGAAAGCCGCTTTGATGATGACAGGAAAGCCGATCTCATTGGCGACTTGCTCACCGGCTTTCACGTCGGCAATGGCATCTTCGGTCCCTTCAATCACGGGAACGCCAATGGCTTTCATGGCCGTTTTCGAAGCGGTTTTGTCTCCAAAGAGGCGGATATGATCGGCTTTGGGCCCAATGAATATAATCCCCGCCTTGTCGCACGCTTCGGCAAATTCCGCGCTTTCGCTCAAAAAACCGTAGCCCGGATGGATGGCGTCGCACTCTGCTTTGAGCGCCAGGGCAATGATGCGTTCAAAATCGAGATAGGCCTCGATGGTATTGCCCAGAATGGGGTAGGCTTCATCCGCCTTGCGCACCCACATCCCCTCGGTGTCCGCTTCGGAAAACATGGCGACACTCGTCATCTCCAGTTCTTTACATGCACGGATGATGCGCAATGCGATTTCGCCGCGGTTTGCGACGAACACTTTGTTGATCTTTTTCACTCGCTCTCCTTTGGAAAAGATGTGCATATTGTAGGGGCTTTCTCAAATTATTTCTTTTCTTTTCCAGCTTATTTATTTCACCTTGAAGCACAATTATATGAATTAATAAAGCTTAAATAATTGTTCATTATTGCTATACTCTGCGCATGAAGAGAAGTACGCTGCAAAGGCACACCAAAATTGCCAATAACATGCTTTACTATATCTATACGCATATCGAGACGCATATCGATCTGGATGAACTGAGTCGCGATCTGGAGGTGAGCAAATTTCATATGCACCGCATTTTCAAAGAGACGTTCGGCATCAATGTGTACCAAAGCATCAAGTCCATCCGGTTGCAAAAAGCATCGAGTCTGCTGTTGACGAACAAGTACTCGACCATCTCGGAAGTGGCGGCGCAGTGCGGGTACAGTTCGCATTCGTCGTTCATCAAGGCGTTCCGCTCACGGTTTGGCAAAAGTCCGAAACGGTGGCGTTCGGGCGGCTACAAAACCTACTCGGACAGAATCCTGCGTCAGTCGGGCATCGAAATGGGGTCGACGGACGCGTTTGACGGTCTCGAGCCTGTCATCGAGAAGCGTCCGGAGCTTGAGAGTTACTATATTCGTCACAAAGGGTACGGCGACGCCATCAAATCCACCTGGCAGAAGCTTCAGACGTGGACTCTGGGCAATGATATGTCGGAGTACCGGCAGATTGCGCTCTTTCATGACAATCCCACAGTAACCCCGCTTGAAGAGTGCCGCTATATCGCCTGCATCGTCCCCGACACGGAGGCGAACCTCTTCAGTGATCGCCTGCCGAGCTTCAAAATCGCCGGGGGGATTTATGCGCGCTTTGACCTGCAGGGGAAGCACGAGGACCTGCTGCGCTTCATTCACTGGGTCTATCATGTCTGGCTGCCTTCGAGCGAGTACGAGACGACGACCAAGCCCTCTTATGCCGTTTATCGCAAAAACAATTTTCTGGCAGAAGACGGCGGGTTTGATCTCAGTTTTTATATTTCAGTACGGTATTAAAGGAACGAGATGCGTTATGACGTAGTCAACAGAGATAATATACAGGAGATGGTACGTGCTTTTTATGCCTGCGTGTTGGCGGATGAACTGCTCGGTCCAATATTCACAAGGGTGTTGGGTGACGACTTGGAGCAGGGAAAATGGCGAGAACATCTCTATCGTTTGGAAGAGTTTTGGATACTGCTGATGGGCGGTGTTTCATCTTACAGGGGTGATCCGACGCCTGCGCACGCGTTTATAGGCGGTTTGACACCGGAGAGCTTTGACCGATGGTTGACGCTGTTCAAAAATGTGGTCGATGAGCACTTCGGTGAGCAGATTGCTGCACAGTTTTATAAAAAAGCTGTGATCGTCGCAGCTCAACTGAGAGAAAATCTCGGTGTGGATGATGATGATTTATAATAATGCAAGCTATTTTCCTATCATACGGATGTGAGTGATGTCGTGGAGTGCCTTTGCTAGAGAGCAGCAAAATGAGTTATAATGGAATCGAAAATAGAGAAAAGAGTTGTTAATGTTTGAAAGAACAATGAAAGCCGCTGAAGCATTTAAATCTTCGGCATCAAGTGACCTTAATATTAATATTGCCATTGTGTTTTCGGTTGGCATTACGATTTTTATGATCAGTATGATAGTGTATTTTTCAGTATATGAAAAACGGCAGAAGCTTGAAGCTTTCAAACAAAAATTGGATAAAACAGATTTATCGGATGCAAAAAAGAGAGAAGTTTTCAAATATCTCAGCAATAAATATCATGGGTATATGATCCCTTTCTTTTTATTTGAAAAAATAGCGGTCGATGCAATGAAACACGCCGGAATCGAAAATCCGAAAGATACTTTTCATAAAGTAAAAGAAGTCAGAAAATATTCAAAATAGAGTAAAGACGAGCGAAAAACCGAACCGCCACAGGTAGATGTATCCGTCTGTAATACGCAGTATCGATCGTTCCGGTGACCTTAGGTGTCAATCAATAAAAGAGTCAGTTG
>JANTHE010000134.1 GCA_024762585.1 Sulfuricurvum sp.
ATTTAAATCTTCCGTTACAATAAAGGAACTAAATTCGGTTTGCATAAGAAAGTTTTTTTCATTTCTTTCTCCGTTATACAAAAGACGCCCCTCCATCGCTTCACCGGATACATCAAGGGAGCAGCTATGAAGATCAACTGCAAGGTCATAATACTCTTTATCAGTGGACGCGACAGTACCATTGACCTCTATATAACCCCCGCCTGGACAGCTAATATCTTTACTGATATTTAATTCATTACTTTCACTTGCGTTATACACGATATTTTTGACACTTACTTTTTCTGGAAATTCCAAGTTTTCTGGCTTTAATTTTACTGTCTTTAGCAGTGGAGCAGCAGAGGATGATTGATCAGAAATTATCATATTTAAAACACCGATGGATTTTGTTTCCAGCATTGACATATTCTTCACAGAAGAGCTCACTTCATATACTGTGTTTTTTGCCACCGTCAATGAGTCAATTCTGACACTATTTTTCGATGATCCGCTTCCCCCGCATCCAGACAATAAAATGGCAGCAAACACGAAACTCGCAGATTTAAGTTTCCACATCACTAACTCCTAATACAGCCATACTATCATAAGCATTTAAATATATAGGAAAATTATGTACTTTTATCGGAAATCATCCTCTTATTATGAATAATAGAGCACTCCTCTTTGTTTTCCCTGCCCATACCCGACAAAATACCCTTCCGCCCTGACACCGCACAGTAGCAAAAGCGCCAACGCCCATTTTCCAAATGTCCTGCTGTTGATGGAACGCTTTTTCCGCCATTTCATCAAAAACTCCTTTGCTGCTTTTGACAATGCAATCATTCCAGCAAGAATGGAAAAGCGCAAAACTATCAAATTTCCTATACTGCTGCTATCAACCGAAAAAGGAGAGCCAATGTGGTATTCCAAGAAACGTTCGCAGACACTGGCGATGCTGATGACGATACTCTCGCTGCTGGGGCTTTACCATCTGTGCATCCTGCTGGGCCTGCTGCCTTCAGAGTATGTCTGGCTGGGCAGGATTCAGACCCATGAGGAGCTGTTAAAGTATGAAGCAGTCTCACTGGCAATAATCGTGACGGCGGTGGCGACGCTCGTACTGGAGTCGCTCCGGCGCTGGCGCAGTGTCACACGCGTGCTGCTGTACCTGTTCACTGCTTTGTTCGCCGCCAATACCGTGGCCAACCTCTTTGCGCCGACCTGGACGGAGCGCATTGCATTTACTGTCGTAGCGTTGCTATTGACGCTGCTCACCTACAGACTCATTCAATTAAACAAGGAGATGAAATGAAACGCTTGACAACACAGATTCTGGCAGCATGCCTGCTGCTGGGCGGTGCCGCTTCGGCGGCCGATGAGGGAAAAGGACTCTTTTTTGCCGCGGGGGCGGGAGTGGGCGTGACGCACACCCGTTTCGATACGCTTGACAGCGACTGGAAATCCACCGATGCGCAGACAAACATCGGTGCGGCGGCGACATTCAAGCTGGGGTACGGGTTCAACGAACAGTTCGATCTCTACATTACCCGCACGTCGGCATTCGTCCACGGGTATGACAATGACACCCAGAACCGCACCTATGGCAACTGCATCACCGCGCTGGGCGTCAACTACGCTCCCTATGCCTCCGAACCGTGGTACCTGATGGCCGCTGCGGGACAGGGACAGCTCTCCGACATCAGCGAGGATGACTCCAAAGCCAAAAAGGGCTGGGGGTACCTTGTGGGGGTCGGATACGAAGTCATGGAGCATGTGCATGTCGAAGCGGCCTATATGGGGACGCGTGTCGACGATGACGGCTACAAGCTGCAAAGCGACGTGCTTCACCTGAGCGTTTCGCTCTATCTGTACTGAAGGAGCTAAGCATGAAACATATTCTCTTAGCAGGCGCCACCGGATACCTCGGCGGCTACATCGCCCGCGAGCTCAAAGCGCGCGGCTTTCATCTGACGCTGATTGTGCGCAGCGCGCGCAAGCTCGAAAAGAGCGGCTTGAGCGCCGATCGCGTGATTGAAGGAGATCTGCGCGACGAAGCGACCTATTTTGACGCATTCGATCAGATCGACGCGGTGATCTCCACGGTGGGCATCACCCGTCAGCGCGACGGTCTGAGCTACATGGATGTGGACTACGGCATCAACTGGATGATCCTCCAGAACGCTGAACGTCACACCGTGAAAAAGTTCATCTACGTTTCGGTTCTGCACGGCGAGGCACTGCGCCATCTGGCCATCTGCGACGCCAAGGAGCGTTTCGTCGATCTGCTCAGACAAAGCTCCGTCGAATCGACAGTCATTCGCCCCAGCGGGTTCTTTTCGGATATGGGCGAGTTTTTCGACATGGCGAAACGCGGCCGCGTCTACCTGTTCGGCGATGGCAGCGTCCGGGCGAACCCCATTCACGGTGCGGACCTGGCCAAACTCTGTGTCGATGCGCTGCAGCTGCGCGAGCAGACGCTTGAAGCGGGCGGTCCGGAGATTCTGAGCCACAATACTATTGCAAAGCTGGCTTTTTTGGCCGCGGACGAACCTGTACGCATCACCCATATTCCGGACTGGGTACGCCGTGCACTGCTGAACGTGCTGCCGCTGGTCATGACAAAGGCGCGCTTCGGGCCTATTGCCTTCTTTTTGAATGTGATGGCCATGCAGATGCGCGCGCCATGCTACGGCCACAAGAGCCTCGAAGAGCATTTCAAGAAGATGGCGCTTGAACATGACGGAAGCAATACCGGCAAAAAGGCACCCGCATGAGGCACTTGATTTTTTTGATGCTGACACTCGGCGTGAGTCTGTTCGGCGAGGACCTCGGCACCGTTGAGGTCAGCGGCAAGAGCGAATCGCAACCCGCAAGGACCGAAGGCTTTTCCGAAGTCTTTTCCGAACCCGAGTATATCGAACAGCGCAGCTACATGGAAGCCGCAGCGGCACAGAAACGCCTGACGACCGAGGAGGCGATGTTCATCCCAGGCGTGCAGGGCGATCCGCTAAAGGCGCTTAGAAGCCTCAGCGGAGTCACCTCGCTCAGTGACATGACCGGCGAACTCTACATCTACGGCTCCAAGCCGCAGGAGTCGCAGTTCAGCCTCAACCATCTGCCCATCGGCTACGTCTACCACGCTTTTGGGATTCATTCGGTACTCTCTCCCGACGCCATCGACCAGATCGATGCCTATCTGGGTGGATTTGACGCCACCTACGGCGATGCGATGGGCGGGGTCATCGACATCACGCCGCGCTACCCCACGGGTCGGGACAGCGGTTTCGTGCATGCGGGCATCTACGACGCCTCTGCGGGGGTGGACGTGGCCCTGAGCGACAACCTCAGCCTATTCGTCGGCGCGCGGCGCAGCTACTACGACCTGCTGCTCGAAGCGGTGGGGAAATCGACCGGTACGCTCGACAAAGAGAGCAATACCACCTATACGCAGTTTCCCAACTACTGGGACATCACCGCACTGCTCGATTACCGGCTCGGCGACGGAAATGCGCTCAGCCTGGAGATGCTCTCGGCCAAAGACGACCTCACGATTCAAACCTACGACAATGCCGTGAAAGACCCCGAAGCGACCGGAAACATCGACAACGACAGCGGCTTTTTCTCCGCCGGCGCACGTCACCGCTTCGAGGGGGTGGATTACAGTGCGCAGACCCTGCTCTACTACAACTACAACCACTTTGATACGGAACTCTTTACCGATTATTTCATCAAATCCGAGTCGCAGCTCTACGGCCTGTTTCATCAAAGCGATTACCAGGCGGGGGCGCACCTGATCTCGTTCGGAGGAGAGCTGGAGCATCTGGACATCCCGCTCGATCTGAACATCTCCCGTCCCCCCAGTCCGAACGATCCCGATTACGATTTCACGACCGGTGAAAAGCTCCGGGTCGATGAGACCATCCGTTTCAACTCCGCCGCGCTGTTTGTGCAGGACAACTGGACGGTGACCGATGCGCTCAGCCTGCGCTACGGCCTGCGCTATAGCGCATCGGATTATCAGCAGTTCAAAAACCTGATCGATCCCCGCGCCACCGCCGTGTACCGGTTGGGGTACGCCGACACCCTCTCCGTGACGGTCGGACGCTACTCGCAGGTCCCCGAAGGGTTCAAGACGCAAAAGGATTTCGGCAGCACGACACTGGACTTCGAACATTCGACCCACTATATGCTCGCGTACGAGCATAATGACGCCGAGTCCCAGTGGAGCATACAGCCCTTTTACAAGATGTTCGACAATCTCACCATTGACGTGCTCGACGGCAACGGCACCACCGAAAGCTACGCTTCGAAAGGGAGCGGATACGCCTACGGTCTCGACCTCAGCGCCAAATACCGCAGCGGCCGCTGGTACGCTTTTGCCGCCTATACCTACCTGAACGCCAAACGGCAGGTCGATACGACCGACCCGACCAAATACCCGTTTTACGGCGATATTCCGCACACCCTTCAGCTGCTGGGCTCGGTGCGTTTCCGGGATACCTGGGCATTTTCGGTATTGACGAAATACAACAGCGGAAAGCCCTACACGCCGCTCACGGGAACCTATACGGACCCGGACGACGGCCGGGTCCGTCCGCTGTACGGCGAACTCTTCAGCAGGCGTCTGCCCGATTACTTCACGCTCAACCTCAAAATCGCCCAGCAGATCAATCTGGGACACGGTCAGCAGCTGACGTGGAGTTTCGAACTGATGAATGCCACCAATCACGAAAATGTCACCGATATCCGCTATGACGACAACTACAACATCGAGGGGTATGTGACCCAGCTGCCGCTGCTGCCGTGGTTTGACGTCACCTACCGTTTCTGATGGAAGTCATGTCGT
>JANTHE010000135.1 GCA_024762585.1 Sulfuricurvum sp.
CAATCCTGTAAAATCACTCTGATAAGCATCTGATCCCACAATATTAAGATCG
This sequence comes from Sulfuricurvum sp., assembly GCA_024762585.1. Lineage (GTDB taxonomy): Bacteria > Campylobacterota > Campylobacteria > Campylobacterales > Sulfurimonadaceae > Thiomicrolovo. Next base: position 53 of record JANTHE010000135.1, read on the forward strand.
CCGACTTTCATCGCAGACTGATCTGCAGTTGTGACGTCAACTGTTCCAGTTGCACCCTGAAGCAATTTGTTCATATCCAATGATGTAGCGCCACCGCCTGCAAGATTTGCTTCTACGCCAATTGTTTCACCATCGGTGGATATTACCAACTTACCATACTCTGCTTTTGCATTCAGACTGGAACCATTCGCTGATGCATCTGTGTTGATCATGGATACCACATCATCTAGTGTATACGTCTGATCGGTTGCTGCAGCATTCCCAAGAGAGAGTGAAGCAACCGCAGTAGCGGAATCTTTTCCGGCATAAAAATTCAGTGTCAACGTATCACCTGCCTCAACAGTCAGCACACCAAACTCTGCATCTGCCGTACTGCCATTTTTTGCAGTGGCAGAAACACCAAGACTTTGCAGTGTTCCATTATTATTCACAGCCTCGGCAATCGTTTTGGCATCCGTTGCATCACCATTTGTAAAAGCTGCGCTAAGGTCTACTCCTGCAACATCTACCGTATCATTAGTATCAAAAGCATAATCTGTACTTGCGGCAAGCAGCCCGGCGTAATTTGAAGCATTAGAACCCGTTGTTCCACTTCCATTGACTACACTCGCTCCAAGCTCGGTCGCCCGCGCACTTTGGATTGTGATCGTCGTCGTCTGGTCTGCACGTGCACCATAATGGATAGACTTGTTTGTAAAAGTACCGTCAAGCAAATTAAGGCCATTATATTCTGATGTCTTCGCGATAGTATCAATCGCGCTGGTCAGTTTCTGAATATCGGTCTGAAGGGCCTGGCGAGCGACACTGTCATTGACGTCGTTCGCCGCGTCCTGCGCTTTGGTGTACATGTCTTTGAGCTTGTCAAACACCTGGGAAAGGCTGCTTTCCGCGATCTGTGCAGTCGAGATCCCCGTCAGTGCGTTACGGCTGCCCTGGTCGAGTGCATCGGCAACGAGTTTGAGCTGATCGGCGATGAAGAGGCCGGAAGCATCGTCTTTTGCAGAGTTGATGCGGTAACCACTGGAGAGTTTTTCCAGTGAACTGTTCATACCCATCTGAGTACGGTTCAGGTTGAGTTGCGTAAACTCGCTTTGGAAGTTATGGTTGATAGAGAGTGCCATTTCAGACTCCTTCTTTGTGATTTCGTTCTCATTATCGGAAGGGGTGTAAAATTTTTTAGCTATTTTGCAAATTTTTTATATTTTTGCGGACAAACGGCCGATGCAAGGCTATTTTTCGGGCAAAACGCTATAATGCAGTTAGCTTAAAAGATTGTACAAGGATATGCCATGAGACTGGTCAATCTCTTTTTACGAAAAAAAGAGCATGACATCAAACAGAGTGTATCCCGCTCCGGCCTGCTGCGCGCGGAGCTTGCGCAGTTGACACAGACTTACGAAGCACAGATGCATGCCTACCATGGCTGTCGCTCCGCGCTTCCTTCAAACGGCTATGATGCGCAGATGCAAAGCCGCTACATGAATTCGCTGCGCAGCAGCGCCGATGCGCTGCTGCAGCAAATTCAGAGCATCGAGGATGAACTGAACGAGGTGCTGCAGCAGCTTAAAGTGCATCATGGAGAGAAAAAGGCCCTTGAGACCTATCAAAAACGCAAACGCCATCAGCTCGACCGTATCCGAGAGCGCAAAGAGAATGAAACCGCCTATGAAAGCTTTACTCACCGTATGCTTATGGGGCGCTAGTCTGGCCCTTGCCGCCCCCCAGGGACAGCAGGCCTCTACCGCCGTACAGACACAGCAGAGCGAAATAGAAAGAGAGATTCGCCAGCTGAGCGATCTGCAGGAGCGATTGACACAAAAGATCGATGAAAACCGCAAGCTGATGCGCAAAATTCAAAAAGAGCGCGACGCGCTCAATGCCCAAAAAGCGGCTTTTGAAAAGATGATTGCCGCTGAGAGAAATGCGCGCTATCAGTCTTTGGCCAAAGTATTTGAGAAAATGGAACCCGAACTCGCCGGAGACAAAATATCGAAGATCAAGGATCCCAGGCGCGCCGCTCTGATCATCCACAACATGAAGACGCGGAGCGCCGGCGCTGTCATGAATTATGTCGAACCGCGGCGTGCCAGTACAATCGTTTCGATACTGACCGACGTCAAGCGGCCCAAAAAGTGATGCAATGCTGACGCGGATATGGCGATGGAAATATTATCTGCTGGCACTGGTACTGGCCAATAGTCTGCTCTATTTCTTTTTTGACCGCGACCTGACCGGCAAGCAGCAAGTCTATCTCAACCAGAGCGTCAAAGCACTCGAATCTCAATACAAAGCCACCGTCAATGCCTACGACCTGCTGAGCCGCTTTGAGTTCAGCCTCCTCGCCGACGATACAACACTGCTGGGCATCCTCAACGAAGCCGCCCAAAAAGATGCAGCCGGCCGCGAACCGCTTCGACACCGCCTCCTGACGCACCTCAAACCGATCTATCAGCGGCTGAAACAGTACCATTTCTCACGTTTTTATTTTACATTTACCGATGGTTCCGTGTTTGCTCGCCTGCATAAAACCTATGCATTCGGGGACAAACCCCTTGATACGAAACTCAACCTCTCATTGCAAAAAATCGCGCCGCCGCATCCGCCGGCGGGCACTTTTTCGGAATTCACCTACTCCGAACCTCTCTACTATAAAGGTGTCAGGGTCGGCTATGCCAACCTTTCCGTTACCTTCGAGCTGTTTAGAAGCGAACTGACGCGCCTGTTTCCTTCTTACTACCAAATCGTTTATTCGGGGAGCAATGTCATTGAAACGCTCTCGAAAGAGGCACAAAAACGTTATATACAGAGTGATTTGAATGGGGAGTATTACACCGATGCCGATGCCGGACTCAGCGACACCCTCCAGGCATTTTTGAGAAGCGTTCACCACTGCATCAAAGACGAAGCGTCGCATCAGATGAAATCAGGAAAGCCTTTCGGAGTGGCATGCCACCTTGGCAACCAATGGATCACAGTCTCTTTTCTCCCCCTTTCGCGCTATGCAACCAACCACAGCAAGGCCGGTTACCTCATCGCCTACACGCCCGACCCCGTGCTGGATTCATTCACCTCTTCTTTTTATTTTCGTATGCTGCTTGGCAACCTGGTCTTGCTCTTCATTTTTGGAGTGATCTATTATCTCGAACGGCACGCCAGACAGTTCAAAGTACTGGCCACGTACGACACGCTTACCGGAATTTTCAACCGCCGGGAATTCGACCGGATTGTCGAAGAGGAGTTCGAGCGCTCCAGCCGTTACAATCGTCCCATGTCCGTGATTTTGATGGATATCGACCATTTCAAGCTTGTCAATGATACCTATGGTCACCAGGAGGGCGACCTGGTGCTGAAGGGGCTTGCGAAATTTATACAGGGGCATATCCGACGGCACGACTTTTTTGCCCGCTGGGGCGGCGAAGAGTTTGCCATCCTTGCCACCGAGACGACAGCGGCAGAAGCAGCCCAACTGGCAGAAAAGCTGCGGATACAGCTGCAGCAGCAGCGTTTCGGCAGCGTCGGTCAGATTACAGTCAGTTTCGGTGTCGCTCAGATTGACGAAAGCGTCGAAACTTTCGGAGCACTCTTCAAACAGGTCGACGAAGCCCTGTATCAGGCAAAAGAAGCGGGCCGCAACCGCGTGCAAGTCTATGGCGTATCGCTATAGGGCACCTAAACCCCGCTCTTCTTCTCCCCGCGTTCTTTATATATTGCTGCAAGAATTTTGGCAATGGCCTCATAGAGGTTTTCGGGAACAAACTCGTCAAGCTCACAGCTTTCATACAGCGCTCTCGCCAACGGCGGATTTTCAACAATTGGTATCTCATGTTCTTTGGCCACTTCTTTAATCCGCAACGCAACATGGTCTTGTCCTTTGGCCACGACTTTGGGGGCCTGCATCTGTTCTCTTTCATACACAAGTGCCACGGCAAAGTGTTCCGGGTTGACGATGACGACATCCGAGTTGGATACCTCCGCCATCATTCTGAGCATCGACATTTCGCGCTGTTTTTGTTTCACGGCAGCTTTGATGGCGGGATTTCCTTCCATCATTTTATGCTCTTCTTTAATCTCGTCTTTGGACATTTTGATGTTCTCTTCAAAATCAAATCGCCGATACAGAAAATCTACGACGGCAATAGGGATGGAGAGCAGCGCGAACGCCAACACCATAATCAATGTGAACCTCAGCATCAAATAGGCCTGCTGATTGACAGAAACACCCGCCATGGAAAAAACATCTTCCAGAAGATAGCTGACCAGGTAATAGGCGATGGCGGATGCCACGGCAAGCTTCAATACATTGCGCAGCAGTTCAAACAGGGTTTTCATTGAAAAAATCCGCTGCAATCCCGTTATCGGGTTCAGCTTGTCCAGTTTCGGCATCATGGGTTTAAACGACAGCAAAATACCAAACTGTGCAATATTCGCCGCAATGCCGATGACAAGCAGTACAATCCCAACCGGGGCTAAAAGAAGCCCCAGTATCTTCACGACTTCGTACATGGTCTGATGGTTGAGCGTCGTGATGAAATAGAGCGGATCGGAAAAAATCCGCCGATAATACGCTATCAGTTCATCGGTAGCGAAGGGCAAATAAAAGACAAAGATTAAAAAAACGCCCAGCAAAGTAGCCGCGATCGGGATATCCTGACTGCGGGCGACCTGCCCTTCTTCACGGGCTTTCTCCCGCCGTCTCGGGGTCGCTTTTTCCGTTTTGCTTGGATCTTTGGCCACGGTTGATCCCTACAA
>JANTHE010000136.1 GCA_024762585.1 Sulfuricurvum sp.
AAGGATTTGAATGTCCGCTCGAAGACCCCGATCCGCAACATCAGATCGGAGCGTTACACCGTACCGTCATTGTCGCCGACACGTTTTTACTCATCGGCGGTGCCCTGCTGAGTTTTCTACTGGGCCTGACGGCACTGCGCCCTGTCCGTGAAGCGACACGCAAAATGCATGCATTCGCACAGGCGGTGGCACACGACATCAGTACACCGATCGCTTCGGCACAGCTCAACCTGGAAGCATTGCAAAAAAACCATGCTGACGCAGCGACGCAAAAACGCCTGCATCGCATTGGACGCAGTCTTGAACAACTCGGCACTCTTAAAACACAGCTGCATCATGCACTTGGACTCGAGAAGGCCTTATATGACGATAAACGCTTCGATCTGTGCGAACATCTTGAGCAGTCGGCATCCGTCTTTGAACTCGTACGCTGCCGATGCAAGAAAACGATTGTCAAAGCGGATCCCGCGATGATGGACCGCGTGATCGACAACCTTGTCTCGAATGCCCTCAAATACAACCGCAACGCACAGCCCGTCGATGTTGCGATTTCCAACGGAATGCTGATCGTCAAAGACAGAGGTCAGGGAATCAGACATCCCAAACGGGCATTCGAACGTTTTTACCGTGAGCAGAGTTCAATGGCAGGCTTTGGTCTTGGACTGCATAGCGTACGTCAGATCTGCGATCATTACGGTCTGAAGATTTTCGTCGAAAGTACGGTAAACGAGGGCACTGTCATCCGTATCGATTTAACGCCTGTTTATGCCGATAAACATTCGCTACACGGCAAAACGCTACCCTTTGGAAAAGAGGAGACGCCATGAAGATTATTCTGCCCATACTTCTGTTCCTGTTGCCGGTACTGCCACTCTTTGCGATGACACCTGCACAGGAGAAAGTTCTGCTGGAAAAAGTACAGCAGTCTCGCCTAAACGACCGAAAAGCGATGCAAAAAAGGATCAAAAGAATACAGCAGCAGTACCGCCTGCGCCATCCTAGGCCCAAACAGCTGAGCCCGCAACAGCGCCACCGTCTCAAGCAGCGCTATCTGCGCTTCCTCCGGCAGCAAAGGCCCGCCAGGTGAAACGCCTCTGCCTGCTGCTCGCCCCGATGTCCGTACTTGCATTCGACTTTGAAGCATTGCGGCTCTCCTACCGCGGGTTGCTGCATTACGAATACGACACGTTGCAGGCAAAACATTATTTTATTCCCGGCATCGTAGACATAACGTTCGGTGATGACAGTCAGAGTCTGGCAACGTTTTTCAATGTGCTATCGGCCGATTATACAGACCCTGATTCCAGCTTTGGCTACCACTTCGAGGCCACAGCCTCACTCAAGCTTTCCAAAGACGAGTACAACACGCCTTATTATCTCCGTCAGTACGACATTAAATCCCCCAATGACCTGCTCGTTACGATGGCCAGCATTGATTACTACGCCGAGTCCTTTTCACTCTCCGCAGGACGCAATAGCGTCGAAAGCGAATGGCTGCAGGGGTCGATGGACGGATTCATGTTTTTTGCCCAGGGACACACTACATCTTTGCGGCTGTTTTGGATGTATAACTTTTACGATCTTCAGCCAAACTATTTTGTAAGGTACGACGCCATCGCGGACGGCAGAGGCGTCTATGGGATCGTCATAGAATCCGGTCTCGAAGCGACGCCGATTGAAACGACAGCATACGTTTACTCTGCACCGGATCATTTTGATCTTTACGGCGCAACACTCACGCTGAATGCTCCGGATGCCTTCACATTGAATCTCGCCGGTTCAGCAGCGCAGCACCATCCGGAGTCAGCCGGTTACGAGCAGTACTGGAGATTGTGGGGGTCATGGGAGGCGTATGATCGTCATACGTTTGAAGTCGGTGCAAGCCGGACGGGCAGAAACGGGCTGCTGGCAATGCTGCAGTTCGGAGCCCACCCCTTCACGCCGTTTTACCTCAATAACAATATCGACCGTTCCGATGCCGCGAACGCCTACGCCAGATACAGCTATATTGGCCGGCAATGGTATGTCGATCTTCTCTACGGGAAAACGGCCTATGCCTCTTCTCAGTTGACAAGCAGAGGTGTTGAACAGGTGACGCTGTCGAGCAATGAAGCGGATGCCTATATCGGTTTTGCACTCTCAAAACGCATAGACATTCGGCTGGCATGGATGTATCTCGATGCGGACAGCCGTGACTATACCGAGCCTGACGAGCGGCTCATCATGGCGGATCTGATGGTGACCTGGCCATGAAGATCCTCCCGACGCTTTTGCTCTCGGCTTGTTTATGGGCGGCTCCATCGGCTGCTTTTCTCGAAGCGCTCACAGGGTACTATGACAATGATAACTCGAATGATGCCCGCGCGATTGCGCTGTTGAAACAAGAGGCGCTCTCAGGCAATAATGACGCCGCCTACCTTCTCGGAGCCGCTTATGATGCGGGCGTACTGGTTTCCGGCAGCTGCAGCGAGGCGCTTCGCTGGTATGAACTGGCGGCACAAAGGGGAGACGGTGACGCTGTGATGCAGACGGCGTGGCACTATTACCGTTCACCCGGATGCCCCCACAATACCAAAACCGCTTACATATGGTTTTTGAAAGCCGCCGACAACGGTGATACCGAGGCGCAGCGTATGCTCGAACTGCTGGAGGAGGGATTTTAACTGCAGCAGGCTATAATGGCGAACATGTTTGTTCGTTTCATTCTTATAGCTCTCAGCATACTTTTTGGCGCCTGCAGCCGCGATACGGCGTTTGAGTATTTCACCCGGCTCGACAGTACGCAAGAACGGGCGGTGACCAACTTCAAGCGCGTCACACTCAAAGAGCACAACCGTACTGTCGCGCTGCTGTCGGTCATCTACCTCAACCCTGTCGACCCCGCGCTCTACCAACAGCAGCAGTACTTTCTCGTTGCACTCTACGATATCCGAAAGCGGCCTCTCACGGACTATTCCATCACGCTAAACGGCAAAACGCCTGCGGGTATCGTCACACTTGACGACAACTGCTCATTGCGCGCGCTGATGCCGCTGAACAACCCCTGGAACGACTACTATCAGCTTGTGTTCAGTGCGACAGGCGATCATAATCTTACTTTGCAGTTCGAAACCGATCCGTCTTTGCAGGGTGAAGTAACCTATCACACAGACCGATGAGCGAAACGGGTTCGCCGAGGATCTTTTTGTAAACGACATAATTTGTCAGCACCTTCTTGCCATATTCGCGCGTCTCCGTCCTGCGCATCAGTTCCATGCTCATAAACGGCTCATAATCACCTTTGCGAAACGTTCCGTTTTGCAGATGCCTTTTGGTAAAGCCGATACCGCCATTGTAGGCATAGGCAATATAAAGAGGATGATAGACACGTTTTTGCAGCCATTTGACATGCGGCACGGCATAGAGCAGGTTGGTATGCGGGTCGAACATCTCTTCAAGATGTTCACGCCCGCAGTCGACCTGGCCGTCCATCGCCTTGCACAGAAACGGCATCATCTGCATCAGCCCCAACGCATAGGAGTGCGACAGCGCCGCGGGAATAAAACGGCTCTCCTGCCGCATCAGCGCATAGACGATGGCCCGGATATCGTTATCGAGATCCTTCAACTCCCCGCCAAAAGGCATGATGTAGCCCTGCAGCCGGAATGTCGAAGCCCGCTCGACAATGAATGACTGCACCGGCGTCAGGTTTTTAGCATCATATTTTTGGGCAAGATCGTAGAGTTTTTCTGTCGGCGTCGATTTGATTGTGTCCAGAATGTCGTTCCAGACAAACGGGTCGGAGATGTTGATATCGGACACGCTGTCCGAGGTCTGCAGTTCAAAATAGTAATTGTCGGGGAACGTGCCGACCTTCTCTTTGCCGTAGAGTGAATAGAAGTTGATGTCCCAGCTCTCCGAGAGCTCCTTCCAGATCAGGTCGTTGCCGGTGGCCAGCGCCTGCCAGAACAGTGCCTTGTCTTTATCTTCCTGATAATACGCCTTGTCGCGCGAACGCTGAAAGAGTTCGACGGCGCGGGACTTCTTGCCGCGCTTGAGCTGATTGAGCCCGAGGTAAAAGAGCCCGCGGGGATCGAGTTTCTTGACATCGTCTACCTTGGTGAAGGCCCAGGCCAGTCTTGAAAGCTCGCCATCGTCGATGGCACTCATGACAGCACTCGTAAACCCCGGTGCTTCCGCCATTTTCTGAAGGTAATCATAGTCGGGAATAAAATTAAACTGTCTGCGTCGTGACGTACCGTAACTGCCATTGAAGACACGCAAAAAGAGCCTGGGCGTATAGCGGCGATAGGTTTTGGAAAGGTCCGGTTCATTGAGCATATCGATAGCGACGCCGAGCGCCTTATCGCCAATCAGCGTGCCGATCCGCAATCGCTCCCCGGACGTCATGGCTGAAAGTCTTCCGATGGAAACGGCCAGCCTTGCGCAAGAGGGGTCTGACGTCTTTTTTAGATCGTCCGTGCTCATTTTCATGCACTTTACCGTGTAAGCGACTTCGGGCCGGTTGCTCTTTTTTGCATACGCAAAGAAAAGTTTTCGGTTGACGTTTCGAATCAGGTAAAACGCCTCATCCGCCTCGTTGGCGGTGATATTTTGATCGTAATACTGCCATATCAAAAAATTTCTGGCATTAGAAGGAGGCTTGCGTTTGATCTGTTCGAGTGTGATATGCGCCGGCAAAGCGGCAGGCAGACTAAGTGCAAGGAGCAGTAGAAGACGAAGCGACATCGCTTATAGG
>JANTHE010000137.1 GCA_024762585.1 Sulfuricurvum sp.
CGGAGTTCTTATCCCTGGGGATTCGTACCGTCTTGTAGTAGGGTTTGCCTTCGAGCTTCACCGTCTCCGCGTCGCCTTGGTAGCTGTATTTTTCCACATTGAAGCCGCTGAGGTCTTCGTAGCTGAACTCGCTGCCCATGAACGAGCCCGATTTGTTGCGCGAGGCGATCCGTTTGACGCGCTTTAGTGCGGGCAGGTAGAGCCACTGGTCGTCGTCGCGGTCAATGTGCTCGTAGTTGAGGAACTTGGTCCCCTTCACATCGGCCGGGGTCAGAAACTCCATCAGCGATTTGTCCCCCGCCTCGCCCTCGAGGACCTTCATCTTCATGGTCCGGACGCGCTGCTGGCCGTTGGCGTTGATAAGGGTCATCCGCATATCGCCTACGGCGTCATGAAAACCGCTCAGCGCGGCATCGGTCTTTTTGGCAAGGTCGTAGGCGCTGATGGCCCAGGCGTTGAGTGCGAACAGCAGTGAAGCCAACAGAAGTTTCATGGTGGTGCCCTTTTATGAGAATCGATTATGTTGACAATGCTAACACATTGATGTGACAAATGTCAACATTAAAGAGAGCTTCTGTTATAATCCTGTTATGAAGCCTCGAAACGCAAAGCCCTACCATCATGGCAACCTCAAGACTGCTGCTGTCGGAACGGCGCTGGAAATGGTCGAAAACGAGGGACTCGAAGCGATAACCCTCCGTGCGCTGTCACATAAGATCGGTGCGTCACGTACGGCAATTTACCGTCATTTCGACAACAAAGAAGCGCTGATCCAAGCCGTGATCCTCGCCGGTTTCGAACGGTTTGACGCCGAGTTCATCGATATTTTTGCCGATCATGAACGCAGTGTGCTGGAACGCTTTAGTATGATGGGACGCGCCTATTTGGCCTTTGCCGTCGAAAATCCCAAGCTGTACCGTGTCATGTTCGGTGAGAAAGCGCGGCTTGAACGCGAGGCCGTTTGCGATCTGGAAGATCCCGAAAATACGACGGGGTTTCATGCACTGGTCGGGCTCATCGAGGCCGGGCAGCAGCAGGGAGTCTTTAAAAAAAGCGATCCCTTCCTGGCGGCGGCCAGCGTCTGGTCTATGATCCACGGGCTTTCCATGCTCATCATCGACGGCCATCTGGTCGTCAGCGACAAGGTCGATGCCATTTTCGAAGCGGGGATCGCGACACTGCTTGAAGGGTTGAAGGTGACGTTACAGGCTAAAGACGTTTGCTGACACTCATTCAAAGCGGCGCTGCATTGTCGCAAACAGAAAATCGTTCCCACTGGCAACGCTGTGGCAGGAGATGCAATCGTTGATGGCTCCTTTCCAGCTCGTATAGGCATCTCCTTTTTTGACAAAGCGGGCATACCCCCAGTGGTCTCCGTTATGATCAAACCGCTTGGAGTCTTTGACCATGTACTCTACTCGTTGGATCCGGTCGGCTTCCAGCGCGGCAGGAAAAAGCTCCATGGGTTTGACGTTCCATCCGATCTTGACGATTTTACTGCCCTCCGGCATTACTTTTTTCCCCTGCTCGAGCGCATGATAAGCTACAGGATTCGCCAGAATGTAGCGAAGCTCTTTTTTGTCCGTGCGAAAATGCGTCGCCACGACCTTATAGTTGAGATATCCCTGGATCAGTGAAAAAGGAAGGCCGTTTTGTTTCATAGACAAATCTGGCAATACGGGTTTCGACAGATGCGCATCTTCCGAGGCTTGCGCCGTGATCAGGAGAAGCAGCGTTGCTGCGAAAGACAGTATAGGTCTGAACATAATAAATCCTTAAAAGAGAATGCACCATAGTAGGGTATAAATATGAATTGTATATGAATTTAACAACACTCTTCTATTTGAGCGATGCTACATAAGCAGCGACATCAATGATCTCCTGTGAAGAGAGCTGTTGTGCAATTCCTTTCATCCGTGTATCGCGATCCGAAGTGACCGACTGAAGCGTATAGAGCGCATTTTGAATATCGCGTTCGGTATCGATGTCGACAATGATCCGGCTGACGCCCAGGGCCTCTGTGCGGCCGTCGTTTCCATGGCAGCCGGCACAATTGTAAGTGGCGTAAACGTCCTTGCCCGCCTCCGTATTCGCATCCAGAATCGGCAGGTCGTTCAAGGCGTCGTCATAGGTGCCGCATCCGGACACGAGGAGGAGTGTCATTAATATTGTGATCTTCGTTTTCATGAGTATCCTTAGAATTTTCGATTGATATTGAAGCCGAAATGCACGACGTTTGAATCGGTGCCCTGCATCATCGTGCGCGGTTCCATGCCCGTCGCGTTCGTAGCCAGGATTTCAAAATGGTGCCCGTAGGTTCTGAACTTGATGCCGGCGGCATAGGCGTTGTATTTGCGGTCAAAGCCTTCCAGGCCGTCATGCTTGGTATAGTATTCGCCGATCAGCGAAATACTCTCCGTGAAGGTGAGCGAGACGGGAAAGGGGTTCGGTGCCAGCAGCTCAAGCGCGACTCCGGCACCCGCTTTTTCATAATAGTTGTCGTAGCCGACATTGCCGGTGAGGCGCAGATGATTGAACATCAGGGGAGTCTGAACGACGCCGTTGACGAAAACATTCTCCTTTCGGGTGAGCGTCAGGGGCTCTTCGAAACTGAAATAGTTCAGGTTGAGCTGTGTATGTAAAAACGCGAATGAGTAAGCAAAGCCCGCCCGCACGTTGTACTCTCCGTTTTCGCGGGTATGGTGGGCTTCGAGAATGATATGTTTCGTCAGTGCATGGCGCAGCAAGAGGCTGATGTTCGCGCCGTCATCCATGCCGAAAAAATCCTCGCTTTTCGTGATATCTCCGAAGAAACGGTGTCGGATGCCGAATGCCGAATCACCGGCTTCAAAATTGGAGACGGAGTCGATACTGAGTTGACCGGGTTCAAAAGCGCTGAGCGGTAATGCCGCGAGCAGTGCCATCCAGATTCTCTTTTGCATGAAATTCCTTTTTTCAAAATAGGGTGCCATCGTAGAACGGTTCTATGAAATTCATATGAATTTCATATTGGTCGGATAAACTGTGTCCAAATAAATCAGGAAAGAATATGGAGAAGTTTTTTTTCGGGCTTCTGATTGTCAGCCTTTTTACGCTGGTGCGTGCGGACGAATACCGTTTGGGCCGCGGGTACCAGCTGTACGGAGACGAGACGATACAGCTGAATCTGGGAGGACATGCAAGCCTTTTTTACACAGCAAACAGTGATGAAAACAGCAGCGCAGGCCTCGATCAGGTTGGGGTGATGCTCTACGGCAATATCACATCCGGATTCCGTTTTTTAGGTGAGATTGGTTCGGATGACAGTTTCGCGTATGATCTCAAAAACGGCAAAAGCGATTCGACAGACGTTCAGCTGATGCGTCTGTACGGCGAATATCTCTTCAGCGATGCGGTGCATCTTAAAGGCGGTCAGTTTCTCACGCCGATCGGCATCTGGAACAAAACCTATATTCCCGCGTTGCGCTGGAGCGCCTTCACCCCTTACGTGGCAAAAATGTTCTTTCCCAAGATCATAGTCGGCGGAGCCGTCGAGGGGCGATTACTCGGGGACCGGGCGTTGGGATACTCGCTTTTTTATCATGCAAACGGCGAATACGATACGAATGAGAACAACGTGCCGGCAAAAGAGTTCGTCGGCGGTGAACTGCGATACCATTTCGGTATGCGCGGCAAAGTCGCGGTGCCGTTTGGGCGGTTCCGCTCCGATAGTCACAAAGAGATCTGCGTGTTTACCGGGGCCAATTTTTTATGGCCGATCGGCCTGAATGAGCTCTCTTCGGAGTTCCTCTACAAAGACGGCGAGTGGACGGAAGCGGACGGTTTCCGAAATACCTGGAAGGACTACGCCTGGTACCTGCAGTATGTTCAGCACGTCACCGGCAGCCATTATCTCAGTGCCAGGTTCGGACAGCTGGTACGCTTTAAAAGCAAAACAGAGATGACCTGGGAGGACAATAATATTGTGCTGGGCTATATCTACCGGCCCAAAACCGCCCTCTCCGTCAAGGCGGAATATCGTCACCGCGAGCGCAGCAGTCAGTTTGCACAGCAAAACGACGAGGCTCTATTGACGTTTTCGGTGCTGTTTTGACCATGAGAACAGTGACGCTGCTGCTGCTCGCCCTGAGGCTGCTGGGTGGTTCGTGGAGCGTGGTCTGCATGAAGATGAACGGGGCTGTCATTACACCGGAGCAGGTGAAAAACATTTATTACAAAACCGTGACACAACGCAATGCGCACACGCTTCTGCCGCTGAATTTGCCGGCGGCGTCTCCGGCCAGATCGGCATTTTTTCAGCAAGTGCTGGGGGTCGATTTTCAGACGTGGGATGCCTACTATGATGAACGCCACTTCGAATGAATCCCCCCACCGAAGGTGGTGCCTTCGGCCGAAGCAAGGAACCGATTTTTGCATAACATGCAAGGCGCGGTGGGGTATCTGCCCAGCGAGAGCGTGGATGCGTCGATGACGGAGATTATGCGGTTTGAAGTGGCGGTACCATGAAACTTTCCATCTCGGTACGTATTTTTCTGGCACTCTTTTTCGTGGGACTGGTCCCGTTTTACGGCTTGCTCTATTTCATGTATCTAAGCAGCAGCGATCGCCTGCGGCATCTCTTGCACAGCGAACAGCAAAAACGTGTCGATGCCGTCAGTATCATGGTGCAGCAGGACATCGACGTTTTGCAAAGAGAG
>JANTHE010000138.1 GCA_024762585.1 Sulfuricurvum sp.
GAAGAGGAGCTACGGAAATATATTCGCTTATAATAAATATTGACGATTAAACTATTCATTATTATCATTTAAGACGTCACAAAGCAACCCGCCTTATAATTTCGATAACCTATGAACACCTCTAAAAAGGCCCTGCATGAAAGAACAACTGTTTAAAGAAAAGTACCCTATCCATACCGTCGAAATGAAAAAGTCCGATATGGCCACAACCGATATGGACGAGATCATCGAGCATTTTAAAACCAAGATAGAAGCACATCCCGTCGCGACATATATTGGCATTTTCGACCATTACGCCCACACCGCTTCGCTCGCAGACGGCAGCGTACACAGCGATATCATCGATGCCAAGAACGTGCTGTGCTGCTTTGGCAAAGAGCTTCCCTCTCCCGAGATGCTCGCGGTACGACCACGGGCATTCGGCATCGCCGAAAAGGCGGACTCGTTCATCATCTCGTTTCTCGAAGCCCCGAATCCTGCGGCCAACGAAGCGATGATCGGCTGGACGAAAGCACTCGAAAAAGCGGAACATTAAAATGGCAAAAGTACCTGAAGACATCGGCTGCGATAACGACATCTGTTTTGAGAAAGAGAACTGCAACCGTACCAAAATAGCCAAAGAGGGCACGGCGCGTGCCGTAGAGACCTTCAACGGAAAACCGCATAAGGGGTGCGGAAAATTTATCCCCATCAAAAAATAAAGGATCAGACCAATGAAAACATCCAGACTCTTCACACTGTCACTGCTTTGCGTATCGGCATTGATCGCTGCTCCCGGTGAAAAACAAAAACAGAATCCGGCAATACAAAATGCATATAAAACCGGCGACGAAACCGCCAAAACACTGCTTAAGACCCTTGGCGGGAATCTCAAAAAACATATCAAAACAGGCGGTCCCGCCGATGCATTGACGTTTTGCAGTACGCAGGCCATCCCTCTGACACAAGCGGTCAACGGCAAGCTGCCTAAAGGTGTCGGGGTCAAACGTATCACACTAAAAACCCGCAACCCGGGCAACGCAGCAGAAGGCAAAGATAAAGCGGTGCTTCAAGCGTTGCAAATGCTCAACAAAAACGATGTCAGACTTCCCGGCCGCCTCTTGCGTGACAACGGCGACAGCTATACCTACTATAAACCGCTTGTCATCAATAAGCCTGTCTGCCTCAAATGCCACGGCACACAGATTGATCCCAAGCTAAAAGCACAGATCAACAAAGTCTATGGCAGCGATACCGCTACCGGATATAAAATGGGCGACCTGCGCGGTGCCGTCGTAGTGACCATAAAAAAATAAGGAATTACTGCATCTATCGTTGCGCAAGAAATGCCTAAGCAACCTGTGCTAAGATTGCACTACCAAACGGCCTCCCTGGAGTGTTGGCCGTTGGCTATAGCGCACTTATGAAAGACGAAAATGTCTTATTTCTTCGCTCTTTTTTTGATTTTCACCTTTTTCTTCATCCTTTTCATCCTCTACAACGTCTATCGGTACTATCAAAAACAACAACTGCTCACACGGCTCGAGACCATGCCCTTTCCGCAACAGTGGCGCCGCTACCTAGAACACACCGTCCACTATCCCAAGCTCGGCGACGCGGACAAACATGCCATCGAGCGCAGCATGCTCCGATTCATCTACACGAAACATTTTCACGGTGTCGGACTCGAAGTGACGGATGAGATGAAGGTCGTGACCGCGTTTTATGCCTGCCTGATCGTACTGGGAAAACCCGGCTACTGCTATCCGAAACTCGAAACTGTCCTATTCTATACGCACGACTTCATCGTCAAGGAGGTGCAAAGCCACGGCGGCATCTTTACCGAAGGCACTTTCGTGCTCCAAGGAGAGACTGACGCCTCAACCGTCGTGCTGTCGTGGCACGAGGCGCGCAAGCAGGCCTATCACCTCACCCATCACAACGTCATCGTTCACGAGTTCGCCCACGAACTTGATTTCGAAGACGGCATCCCTGACGGTATTCCTCCGCTGCAACGGGGGCTATACACACAGTGGACCAAGACACTCCACCATGACTTCAACGCCCTCTCGCATGCCGTAACCCGCGGTCGATATTTGGGAAAGTACAAACTGTTAGGAGAGTATGCGGCCACCAATGAAGCGGAATTTTTTGCCGTTGCCAGTGAGATTTACTTTGAACGACCTCTTAAACTCAAACAGCACTTTCCTGAACTGTTCAAAATTCTGGATCATTTTTACAGGGGTGACCCTAGTAAAGCAGAATAAAAAAAGATAGGGGATGCCATCTAGAAAAGATGGCATATGGATTAATGGATTTCGATCTTGCGGTCGTGAAGCTCCTGTACCGGACGCTCATTGTCAACGTAGTATTTTCTAAACGCTTCGATCTGCTCTTTGGAAGCCTCTGCTGGCGTCTTGAGCAGGTACCACTGCACGTTTTCCGAGCACGGCGGCGTGGTCAGTGAACCAATGTAGTGGTAATAGTGCTGCGTATCGGGCGGCAGCAGGTCCTGCGGGTCAATGCGAATCTCTTCGCCGATATTGCCCAAAATATTATCGAGCACCGGGTTGTTTTTTCCCTCTTTGAAGAAGACGGCAATCACGGCCAGCTGTTCAGTCTCAGGGTTTTGGTGTACGAAGTGCGCGACCATGTCGTAGCGCTTGCCGTCAATGGTGTGTTCACTCTTGCCATGGAAATGAAACTGCAGCAAGCGGAAAGTTTCGCCATGAAGTTCGATCGAACCGCCGGCCTTGGGGGTCACTTTGATGGAGTGGCCGTTGTCGATCACTTTGGCGGTCGTATGTGCATCCTCATCCAAATGCAGGGCATACTCGTTATTCAACGAAACCGTTTTGCCCGGAACGATATTGATGGGCGACTGATGATGCCCCTCGCCGCAGGTTTTGCTGAACTCTTTCCAGTGCGTCGGACCGTTTTGCGCGTAATCCCAATGCTTTTCGTGGTGCGATTCGTGTTCGGATGCGGCTGCCCCTGATGCGAACAGCGCAGCGGCTGCCAGTGAAAGTGTCAGTGATTTAAAACTCATGTTTTCTCCTTGTTAGAATTTATAGTTGGCGATCACGCGGTACTGCGTCAGGCTGTCAAGCTGCGCAACCGCGCCCGTCTTGTCCGCGCTCGTGTTGTGGCTGACCCAGATCCCCTTGAGCGCCAGCGAGAACGCATCCCGTTTGTACCCGAGTACGGCATTGATATCCTGCTGGTCTTTATCGAAACCGGCGCGGCTGTTACTGAACTGCGCCCAGGCGATGGTCGCTTTCAATCCGGTTACACTGGTAAAATCGAATCCCTGCGAATAGGCCAGCTTCACCCCCTGCGTTCCGCCGATGTACGCGCTGTCCGCATTGAATGCATGGCCGTAGAGCGATTGGAACAGGTCGTTGGAGGTGATCATGTTCGTAAACAGCGGCGTACCGTCCCACGGCAGCACCAGCGAATCGTGATCGCCCTCGCTCCGCGGTACATTGGTGTACGCTGCGTACAGTGTGCCCTCATGATGAGAGAGGGATGCTTTCAGGCCGAAGGCACTGGCGCTCAGTTTCTCGCCGCCGGTGATCGAACCGCTTTGCCCCAGGTTATCCTCGGCATTGCCGACGCTTTGCTGTGCAATATACTGCGCACCGACACTGAGTTTCGCACCGCTGCTTGCAAACATGTAACGGTATTGTGCGCCCAGATAGAGGCTGTTCATGAAATCGGGACTATAATAGTCGTAAGCCTGCAACAAGAGCGCCTTGTCGTCGTACGTAACGCTGAGCGGAACGACATAACCGGCTGAATGCCCGGTAACGGAGTGCGTCTCGTCTCCGAGTGCGTGTTCGACGATATTGACGAAATCATCGGAAGTGCGCTGCTTGAAACGGTCAAGATACCCCGCATCGATGTGCCAGGCACCCCACGCGGCATCTGCCATCGTCCCCTGCACTGTCGAAGGCAGCATCCGCACCTCTTTGGTATTGATCAGCGGCGTATCCAGTTTCTTGCGGCCGTACCAAAGGGTAAAGAAGTCACGTTCATACTGTACGAAGGCCTCGCCCAGTACCGAGAACCCTTTTTTCGGATCACCCCCGCGTACCCCGTTATCTTTACCAATGATGGACGTATCGACTACATTGGGAAGCGCAAACGGGTTGGTCGTCATAAAGGTCGCACCCAGCTTCAGGCCGTACAGCGACCCAGTCGTGTAACCCAGCTGGCCGCCGACCGAGTTGGCATGCGCAGATGAAGTCGTGCCCGCCCCGTTGTCTTTGTCGGTTTCGATGTAGTAGTACTTGATGTTACCATGGACCTTCCCGTCGGAAAACCAATTGGAAATCGCCGGATCCGCACTCAACACGGAAGCACACAACGTCGAAATTGCAATCAACGCATATTTCACTTTGCTACCTTTGGTGTATTAATTAGAAAAATATTTTAACTAAAAAGCAAGGTAACACACAAATAAATATAATTGAATATCTTATAAAATAAATGTAGAAAAATTGAAAGAAGAGATGTCCCGCAACGGGGACGATAAGAAGCTTAACGTTTGGAGAACTGCGGTGAACGGCGTGCTTTGCGTTTACCCGGTTTCTTACGTTCGACGACGCGTGAGTCACGTGTCATCATACCCTCTG
>JANTHE010000139.1 GCA_024762585.1 Sulfuricurvum sp.
AGTTGGTGAGAATCTCCGCGACGATCAGATCTTCCAGTTTGAAGCTAAGTACGGCGTTGTCTTCGTGATGGTTGTGAATCTTGCGTGACTTGAAAATATTTTTTTTAAGAATATCACGGTGTGTGATGAAGCGCATGAGGTCGATGTCGTGGACCGAGAGGTCGGTGAGTACGCCTACATCGGCGATACGCGGCGGAAACGGCCCGACACGGGTGATCGACATGGTGTAGATCTCCTTGCCTTCGAGTTCGTTCTTGAGTGCCTGTACGACGGGGTTGAAGCGTTCGACGTGCCCGACGCAGCTTTTGAGTCCCGCTGCTTCGACAGCTTCCGCGATGGCCCTGGCATCGCCGATCGTCGAGGCCGCGGGCTTTTCGATGAAAACATGCACCCCGCGTTCGATACATTGCAGGGCCACCTCTTTGTGCAGGAACGTCGGCACGACGATGATGGCCGCGTCGGGTTTGACGCTGTCGAGCATGGTTTCGACATTGGTAAAGAATGGCTCTTCGTAACCGTCGTTCTCGACGACGTCGCAAAGACCGACGATTGTGACGCGGTCTGAGAGCTCATGCAAAATACGGTAATGGTTGCGGCCCATGGAACCCAGGCCAATGAGGGCGATGTTGATCATGCGAGCTCCTTGAGGGCGTCTACGATGAAATCCTGCTGCTCTTCGGTCAGATAGGGGCTCATTGGCAGCGACATGATTTCGCCGCTGACGCGTTCGGAGATCGGGAAATCGCCTGTTTTGTATCCCAGTAAAGCAAACGCTTCTTGCAGGTGCAGCGGCATGGGGTAATGCACTGCGGTCGGGATGCCCTTTTCGTTCAGCGCTTTCGCCGCGGCTTCGCGGTTTTCGATGCGTACGGAGTACTGCGCGTAGACGCTGGTGCGGTCGGGCCTGATCTCCGGAGCGATGACCCCGCTGCCGGAGAATTTTTCGGTGTATGCTTTGCCGATGCGTCCGCGCGCCGCGACCTCGTCGTTGAAATGGGCCAGCTTGACGTTCAGTACCGCGGCCTGAATGGCGTCGAGACGGCCGTTGATGCCGATGAGTTTGTGCTTGTAGCGCTCGTTTTGACCGTGGTTGAGGAGCATACGGATCTTTTCGGCCAGGGCGTCATCGCTGGTAAAAACGGCCCCGCCGTCACCGTAGGCGCCCAGCGGCTTGGAGGGAAAGAAGGAGGTGCAGCCGATGGTGGAGAGGTTGCACGATTTCTTGCCATTATATACTGCGCCGAAACTCTGACAGGCGTCTTCGATGACCGGCAGGTTATGCTTGGCGGCGATAGCGTTGATGGCGTTCATGTCCGCACACTGGCCGTAGAGCGACACCGGCATGATCGCCTTGGTACGTTCGGTGACGGCATCCTCGATCAACGCCGGGTCGATGTTGTAGGTCGTCTCGTCAATGTCGACGAAGACCGGTTTGGCACCCAGAAACGCAATGACTTCGGCGGTGGCGATGAAGGTGAACGGCGTCGTGACGACTTCGTCGCCCGCCTTGATGTCCAGCGCCATGAGCGAGAGCAGCAGCGCGTCGGTGCCGCTGCTGCACCCTATAGCGTGCTTTGCGCCGCTGTAGGCGGCCAGGTCATTTTCAAGTTTTTGCAGTTTCGGCCCCCCGATAAACTGCGCCGATGCCATTACATCGGCCACTTCGCGGTCGATTTCCTCCTGGTACGCCCGGTACTGTGCCTGCAAGTCGATAAAATTGATTTTCATACTTCTTCTTCATTAATGATTTGTGCCACACGTACGCTGCTGCCGTGTTTCAGATAGCCTCTAAGAGCCCTTGCGTCTTCGATAAACGCCGCGCGGTCGATGCGGTTCATGGCATTGAACAGCGCATTTGCCGTCACGTCGCCCTGGATCAGCTCGGGATGCAGCGCCCGTCCTTTGAAGCGCGAGAACATGATGTTCGCCAGCCCGATGTAGTCGAGTTTGACAAGCGCTTTGGCAATCAGGTAATCGATCGGTTTCGCCACATAGGCCAGCACGAACGGCGTGCCGATCAACGAGGCCTCAAGCGTCGCGGTGCCGCTGCAGATAAAGGCGAAGTCGCTCTTAAGCAGCGCCTCGTGCGCGTCATGTGCCACAATAAACAGTGATAGATTACCGTAAATGTCATTCAGCTCTTCTTTCGAAAAGTGCCTCGGGACGACGAGCACAGCCTCGGCATTCAGGCGGGAACGCACCTCGCGAAACAGCGGCATCAGCCGCCGGATCTCGCTTTTACGGCTGCCGGGCATAAAGGCGACGCGCTTGATCTTTGGCGACGCGGTTTCTTTGAAGTGCTTTATTTCATCGAGCAGCGGATGGCCGACGTATTCGATTGGCGCATCTGGACTGTAGTACTCCCGTTCGAACGGCAAAATGGAGGCAAGGCGGTCGATGGTGCGTTTGAGTACCAGAATGCGTTTTCGCTTCCACGCCCACGCCTGCGGCAGGATGTAGTAGATGATCTCTTTGTCTGGATAGCGCTTTTTGAGCTTCTTCGCCAGCGGCAGATTGAAACCCGATGAGTCCATCAGCAGCACCTTGTCGCACTGTTCGGCGCGCTCGACCATCCGGTCGGCCAGTTTGAAAAAGAAAGGCAGCTTTTTCAGTGCATCTACGAACCCCATAATGGCAAGAGCGCGCAGGTCGACAATGGGCTTCCCGAGGCTGGCGTCGAAGATGCCCTCGAACTCGACATCGTCGCCGAGTGCGTTCTTCAGGGCTTTGAGATGTACATTGGCGGAGTGTTCCAGCGCAGAGACGAGCAGCTTCATGAGCCGCCGTCTCCCCAGGTCTCGTAGGCCGGGTCGTACTTTTCGGTCTGTTCGTCGACGTAATCGCTTAAAAAGGTTGTGATGGCGTCGATGTCGGCATCGGAAAGCGACGCGGCGAAGCCGATCATCATCTCCTGCATCGGGGTCTCTGCAACGCCTTTGCGAAAGGTGTTGAGTTTATAAGTCATAAAACCCTTGGCACGGTTGGCCAAAGAGGGGTAATTGCCGGTTCCTTCGGCCCGGGAACCGTGGCAGTTGCTGCACCCTTTTTGAAAATAGAGTGTTTTTCCGCGCTCATAGCGATCGGATTTCTCATCTGCAAAGAGTGAAAAAACGATGAGGGAAACAAGAAGAAGTAGCCGCACTCTAAACACTGCCTTATGGGTTTTGGTTTACAATAGCGCCATTATAGCACTAGGGTACTTCTAAAAACAAAGAACTTTTCATGTCTCAAAAGCCCTTGGAAATTTCGTACTGGGTTTTTAGAGGTGCCCGTAAAGGAGAGCAATGATTCTTGAGAACGTAACGGTCGCGGACATCAACGGAGAGCGCCGGACATCGGTTCGGATCGAAGCGGGCCGGATCGCCGAGATGGCTGAAATGATCGACGGAGAGGAGCGTATCGATGCTTTGGGGAAGGTGCTGCTGCCGGCACTGGTCGATACCAACGTCCGCCTCAAAGACGGCCGCCTGACCGGCAAGAATCTCGCCGACCTCTCCAAAGCGGCGCTGGCCGGGGGGGTGGGGACTGTCGTGCTCGCCCCCGACTCCTCTCCGGCGGTGGACGATAGCATCTCGCTGGAGTTCGTGCAGAACCAGCAGGCGGGCTGCAAGGGGGCGAAAATAGAGACGACCATTGCCGCGACCATCGACGACGAGCGGTTCAGTAATATCGCCATTTTGCTGGGGCGCGGCGCCGTCGCGCCTTACATGACGACCTCCATCTCCAACCATCTTGCGGTCCGCGTCGCCGAGTACGTCAAGATGTTCGGCGGTACGCTCTATTGCAAGGCGCATGACCGCAACCTTTCAGCCAACGGGGTGATGAACGAGGGCAGGGTCGCGCAGCGCCTGGGACTGGTAGGTATTCCGCCGCTGGGGGAAACGGTGCATGTGGCCCGGATGATCGAGATCGCACGGGAGTTCGGCATTTCCATCCTTTTTAAAAGCATCGCTTCGCCGCGCTCCATCGAGATGATCTCTGCGGCCAAGCGCGAAGGGGTCGATGTCTGCTGTGAAGTGAGCCTGCACCATCTGCTTAAAAGCGACGAGGCGTGCGAGGGGTTCAACACCGTGGCGAAACTCAACCCGCCGCTGCCGGGCGAGGAAGCGCTGGAACAATTACGCGAAGCCTTCGAGGCCGGGGCGGTCGATACGCTGACCCTGCTTCACCAGCCCAATTCACCGGTCAACAAGGAGGTGGCCTTCGCCGATGCCGCCTACGGCTGCGAAAGCATCGCCGAAGCGCTGCCGCTACTCTATACGAAACTGGTCGCTTCGGGCTGGATCAGCTGGCAGCGGCTCATCGAGCTGTGTGTCCGAAATCCCGCCAAAACAATCGGCAAACAGATGGGAATGGTCGAAGTCGGAACGACGGACCTCGTATTGTTTGACCCGGAGGAGACGGCAAAGCTGAAAAACCCGCAGTCACTTTATGACGGAGAAGTAATTTACGGTTCGGTTGATGAGGTGTTTAGGGCGGGGTAGGGTTTTGATCACGACTGAATCTAGTTCATCAAATAGGACTGTTCAGAGTTTTGTGTCAGCACTCAATAGTTGCATAAAATCATGACATTCTTCCAGCGCTTTGTCGAGCCA
>JANTHE010000140.1 GCA_024762585.1 Sulfuricurvum sp.
TATTTTACGCTTTGTTTTCTTTGACGAACTTGCTGCCGCCGACGACGATGGCGATATCGCCCTCTTTCCAAAAAATGGTGCGCCATACCTGGTAGTAGATGTGGATAACGACCCAGGCGATGATCCACCACATCGTGTAATGGTGCATGATGCGAACGTCCATGATGGAGGGCGTAGGGCCCGAACCGATCACCCAGGCGCTCACCGGTATCGTCCAGTCGGTGACCAGATGCAGCATCGCCGGCCACCACGAGCCAATCGAACTGAGCCCCGATTCCAGGCCGTGCACATACATCTGCAGCCCGCTAAAGAGCATCCACACCAGCAGCAGATGGAAGATGGTGAAATAGACGATATTAAAGCTGTCGCTGTGGCTGGAATCGAACTTCTTGCGGCGGTTGAGCGTCACGAGGTTCAAAAAGACCTCGAAGAACTCCACCACGTTTTTCGGTGTCGGAATCAGCTTTTTGTACGGTTTTTCGAACCGGCTGAAGAAGTAGAGATAGGCGACGATAATCGACGTGACATCGAAAATGATGGCGACGATGAAGTGTCCCCACCGGTTCCAGGCCATGACGTATTTGTCGACCGCTCCGTCGGCAATCAATGTCTGGTAATAGGGATGACCGATATAAAGGCCCGTAATGACGGCGACCACCATGGAAATCGCGTTGACCCAGTGGATCGTTCGCATGGCGCCCGTCATCCGCTTGACCTGCTTGTGCTCCGTTTTCATGACGTCTCCCTTAGATGCTGCACTGTGAGTCCAGCTTGTAGACCCCCAGCTCCTTGCCCTTTGTATCGAGCACATGTACTGCACAGGCGATACAGGGGTCGAAACTGTGAATGGTCCGGATAATCTCGAGCGGCTGCTCAGCGTCGGCGACTTTCGTACCGATCAGGCTTGCCTCGTATGCGCCCATGCGGCCCTTGTAGTCACGCGGTCCGGCATTCCAGGTCGAAGGGACCACCGCCTGGTAATTGACGATCTTGCCGTTTTCGACACGCACCCAGTGCCCGAGCGACCCTCGCGGCGCTTCGGCCAGTCCCATTCCCTTGGTCTTGACGCTGACCGTATCGAAATCAAACTCCGTCCAGGTGGAGAGGTCGCCACTAGCGACGTTGGCGGCCAGTTCGTCCACCCACTCCATCATCACGTCCGCCATCAGCTCCGTCTCGATGGCGCGGCCGGCGGTGCGGCCCACGGTACTAAACAGCACCGACACCGGCAGGTTGCCGCGCTTGAGAAAATTGGTGACATATTTGGTAATACGCTCGTCCTTGCTTGCGACCCCCACGATCATCCGTGCCAGCGGCCCCACTTCGACACGGGTATCGTTGTAGATGGGCGACTTGATCCAGCTGTACTTCTCGTCGGTCTTGAGGTAGGCGATGCCATCTTCGCGCTTGTCGAGCCCCGTGTAGTTCGGGATAGTTTGGCCGTCGTACGGGTGCAGCGGCTTGTCGCCTTCATACCAGGAGTGCGTGACATCCTCCGCGATCTTCTCCGGATTCACCGGTTCCACCTTGCTGAGATCGCCGCCGTAGACGATACCGCTCGGGAAGAGCGTTTTGGCATTGTAAAAACCGGTATCGTCCAGACGGAAGTCGCCGTAACTCATGTAGTTGAGCAGCCCGCCGCCGGTGCCGCCGACCCCCTTGCCCTCGATCAGTTCGCTAAAGGTCGCTTTTGAGTCCGTCGCCTCGTCGGCGTACATCGTCCCCGCCATATAGACATCGGGCAAGTAGGCCTGCTTGACGAATTTGGTGCTCTGTTGAAGCAGCTGTTTGAACAGGGCGATACGCGCAGGGTTTTGAATATCCTGCACACAAGTAACCCCGCCGACGACGATAGACTGTGGATGCGGGTTTTTCCCGCCAAAAATCGCCTGCATTTTCGCCATTTCACGCTGAATGTCGAGTGCTTGCAGATAGTGGGCGACCCCGATGAGGTTCTGTTCCGGCGTCAACTTGTAGTGCTTGTTGCCCCAGTAACCATTGCCGAAAATCCCCAAACGCCCCTGCTTGACGAACTTAGCGACGCGGTCCTGAATGGCCTTGAATTCGCTTTCGCCGTCGGTGTAGGGGCTCACTCCGGCCACACCAGCCCATTTGCGCGCCTCTTCGGCTGTCTTTTTCGGGTCCGCCGAAAGGGCAGAGACGACATCGACGAAATCGAGTGCGTGCAGATGGTAGAAGTGCACTAGGTGGTCGTGCATATAGAGCGCACCCTGAATCAGATTGCGAACAATGCGGGCGTTTTTAGGGATGGTGATGTCAAACGCATCCTCGACCGCTTCGATAGAGCGCTGGTAGTGCGTCCCGGTACAGACCCCGCAGATCCGCATGGCCAGCAGCCCGGCATCGCGCGGGTCACGGCCTTTGAGAATCGTTTCGATCCCCCGGAACATCGTCGAAGAGCTGAACGCATCCACGATGGTATTGTTCTCGTCGATCACCGCCTCGATTCTGAGGTGCCCCTCGATCCGTGTGATCGGATCGACTACAATATGTTTCTTTGCCATTATGCTTCCCCTCCGTCTTCTTTTTTACCGCCCACGGCGCTGGCGATAGCATGGATGCCGATCCCCACGCCTGCCGCGGTGAG
This sequence comes from Sulfuricurvum sp., assembly GCA_024762585.1. Lineage (GTDB taxonomy): Bacteria > Campylobacterota > Campylobacteria > Campylobacterales > Sulfurimonadaceae > Thiomicrolovo. Next base: position 2,609 of record JANTHE010000140.1, read on the forward strand.
CAAGCCGAGACCGAACTCGTCCACCGTCTTCTCGACACCGCCTGTCGGCGCTTTGATCTTGGCATTGGCCATCGGGCGCTCGTAGGCGTACTTGTCCCAAAAATCCGGCTCGGAACAACCGATGCAGCCGCGCCCGACCCCGATCGGCCAGTTGACCGCTTCGTTGTACCGGACGATGGAGCAGTTGTTGAAGGTCATCGGGCCTTTACAGCCCATCTTATAGAGGCAGAAGTTGTTTTTGGCACCCTCATCGCCCCACTCTTCAACATATTCGCCCGCATCGAAATGCGCACGACGCTCACAATTGTCGTGAATACGGTATCCAAAGGCGAATTTGGGACGCAGCAGCGAATCGAGCTCTGGTACCTGCCCGGTCAGAACGTAATGCAGTACGACCCCGACCATATTGGCCGGGTTGGCCGGACAGGCCGGGATGTTAATAATCGGTTTGCCCTTGACGACGTCCATGACGCCGACGGCTCCTGTCGGATTGGGCGCGGCGGCGGGCACGCCCCCGAAGGTGGCGCAAGAACCGACAGCCACTACTGCTGCGGCGCCTTTTGCCGCACGTTCAAGGTGATCTACAAACGTCTCTCCACTTGCTCCGATCGTTCCATACTGGCCGTTCATACCAAGCGGAATCGAGCCTTCGACAAACAGCAGATACTTTCCATGAAAATGCTCCATCGCCTCATCAAGCTGTTTTTCGGCCTGATGTCCCGAAGCCGCCTGAAGCGTCTCATGAAATTCGAGTGAGATAATGTCGAGGACGATCTCATCGATCTTCGGCCCGTCGCTGCGCAGCAGCGCCTCGGAGTTACCCGCACAGTCTTGCAACTCGAGCCAAATGACGGGGGCCCGGTTCATCAGCTCCGCCGCCTCGGCGACCAGCGGAGAGAACATCGGCGGCAGCATCAGCATCGCCGTCGCAGCGCTCACCCACTTCATAAAGTCGCGGCGTTCCATCCCCTCCTCTTCAAGCAGGGATTCAAAATCCAGCCGATTCATTGCCGGCTGGGCACGCAGCTTGTCCAGATGCGCGCGGCACTGTTCGAACAGCTTCTGGTAATAGACATCCCCCCGGTTGGTCTCCATCCTGGCACTTTTGGATGTAAACAGCTTTTTCACCTCATCGATACGTTCAGCCATCATGCACTCCTTATAAATGAATGATCATTCAGTATCATAGAACTGCATTACTTAAATGAATATAATATGGCTAAAATTTGCCTGAATTCCTGTTTTTCCTATTTATATTTAGGACTAATGCGTGGTACAGACGGAGCAGACATCGAAGCTTCGAAAGATAAAAGAGGCCTCCGATTCACTTTTGCTTCCGAGCATGGCGCGCTGCGCCGGTGCCGGATCATCCGGCGTTGAACTGCCGAGGTTCCACTGCGTAGGCGTGATGATCGTGTAAGAAGCAATTGTGCCCTTTTCCAGCCGGATACGGTGCATGAGCGCTCCGCGAGGCGCTTCGACAATGCCGATCCCCATGCCTGTCACCGCCTCTGAATCGGCAAGCGGCAAAAACGATGGTTCGGAGAGCGGCAGGTCGCGCAGCACTGTTTTGGCATGGCGAAGCAGTGTCGCGATCTCGTAGACCCTTGCCATAATACGCGTATAGGCGCTGTCTTTGAAGCGGCGGTGCATGTTTTTGACGAGTCCCACATCTGCGGCCATGGCGCGGGCAAGCGGCCCGGTCTCGTAAAACGCCCCTTTGTAACGCACATTTTCGGCATAGGACCGCTCATCGGGGCAGTAGGCCGGTTCTATCGAAACATGCGACGGTTCGATGCTGTAGCGACGGGTTTGAAGGATTTTGTGCGGATGGGAGAAACCGTGCTCACCCAGCACCATAAAACGGTCATGCGCCATCCCCTTGTGCTGCATACCGGCACGGATCAGTTCGCGCTCCAGATGCCCGAAATCGCTTGACAGCGCGTTGAACGCTTTGCAGGTTTCGAATC
>JANTHE010000141.1 GCA_024762585.1 Sulfuricurvum sp.
TTGTTGATACGGTTGATAGTCTCGATCATATGGATCGGAATACGGATAGTACGCGCCTGGTCGGCGATGGCGCGGCTGATGGCCTGCCGGATCCACCAGGTGGCGTAGGTCGAGAATTTGTAGCCTTTTTGGTATTCGAACTTGTCGACCGCCTTCATCAGGCCGATGTTGCCCTCCTGAATGAGGTCAAGGAAAGGCAGACCGCGGTTGGTGTAGCGCTTGGCGATGGAGACGACCAGGCGCAGGTTCGATTTGGCCATACGTGTCTTGGCGATCTCGCTGATCGCCTTGCCCCGTTTGATCTGTTCGAGAATATCGGCCAGTTTTTCAGGCTCCATGTTGAAGCCGCCCTTGGAGGCCTCTTTGGTCTGGATCAGCTTCTTGATCTCCATGTAGGTTCCGACCATCGTCGCCTCGGGCACGCGCCCGGCAATGTCCTCTTTGGTCAGCTCCGTGATATTTTCAAGAATCTCTTTGTGGTTTTTTCGCAGCAGGTCGTTGAACAGCGGCAGCTTGTATTCAAGACGCTTGAGCTCTTTATCGAATCCTTCGTCGCTTTTGAGCGATGTCTCCATGGATTTGACCAGCTCGTTGATCAGCTTCGAGGTCGGTCCCAGGTCGAGCAGTTTCTCTTTAAGCACCTTCTTTTTAAAGCTGACGGTCAGGAAATAGTGCACAATCTCTTCGTTAAGTGCGCCCGATTCGATGCCTTCGGGCATCTTGTCCGTGGCCTTTTGCCAATCTTTTTTCGCCTTTTCAAGCGCTTTAAAGCTGCTCATGACAAGGTCAACACGTTTTTTGTCTTTGGCACTGGCTCTTTTTTCGCCACTCTCCTCTTCTGTGTCGGCATCTGCACCATCGTCTTTCTCGTCTTCAAAGCTTTTAAACAACTCTTTGACCCGACGTTCGCGGTTAATAAGCGGATCTTTGTAATCAAGAATAAAATCAATAAGGTAGGGGACGGAGCAGATTGCATCGATGATAATGCTTTCGCCGAATTCAATCTTCTTGGAGATTTCTATCTCTTCTTCTTTGGTCAACAGCGGAATCTGACCCATTTCCCTCAGGTACATACGCACCGGAGAATCCGATCGGGACCACTCCATGAGTTCATGCTGTTTGAGAATATCGAACTCTTCTCCGCTGGCGTTTTCAATCAGCTTGCGCTGTGCCTCGCGGCGCGCTTCTGCCTCCTGTTCGTTCATCAGTTTGGCATGTTCGGAGGCGGTATAGAGGCATCGTTTATATTTTTCAGCCAGCTTCAGCACGTTTTTGGCCTGAGCGGCAGTTGGATTCTTTTCGAACATATCCGTAATTGTTTCATAGGTGATACAGTTTCCGGAAGTATGCTCAATAAAAAGGGTATCGAGGGCTTTATTGAGTTCTTTAGCTGTCATTGGGACAAAAAGCTCCTGGCATTAAAGTAGGTAAGTGCAGCACGTGCCCGTCCGCAAGAGAGAAACGCAATTTTACGGTATCTTCTACATACTGCAGACATTGTTGATGGGCAGCGTTAAAATTAAGGTTGGATTATACCCAAACTCTTCTTGCACTTTACTTTTTCAAGGAAATAAACTGATATAAAATAGTAAAATATTATTTAATATGGCTTATGCTCGTGTAGTTTCGAGTGATTTTAGATATAATCGCAAAAAAATTTACTGTCAGGAATTTTATTATGAATATACTCGAAGGCAAGGTTTGGCGCTTCGGTCAGGATGTCGATACCGACCTTATCATTGCGGCACGCTACCTGAATACTTCCGACCCCAAAGCGCTGGCCAAGCATGTCATGGAGGATGCCGATCCCGAATTCGTCTCCAAGATGTCTCCGGGCGATATTATTGTCGCCGGCAACAATTTTGGCTGCGGCTCCTCGCGCGAACATGCGCCGATCGCCCTAAAGGCTGCCGGTATTGCCGCAGTCATCGCCCCGACATTCGCCCGTATATTCTACCGAAACGCTTTTAACATGGGTCTGCCCATCTTCGAGCTTGAAGAGAGTGCAGAGATCAGCGAGGGCGATATCGTCTCTATTGATATGGCTGCCGGGACCATCACTGACAAAACCACGGGAAAAACGTACGCGTTTACGCCTATTCCGCCGTTCATGCAAGAGCTTCTGGGTGCCGGTGGACTGATGAATTACGCTCAGGAAGAGATTAAAACAGGAGGAAAAGCATGAATACCTACAAGATTGCACTGATCAAAGGGGACGGTATCGGCCCCGAGATCATCGACGAGGCGGTAAAGGTGCTCGATGCCGTCGCAGCCGGATGCGATTTCTCTTTTCGTTACGAAGAAGCTCTGATGGGCGGCAGCGCCTACGATGTCACGGGCGACCCGCTGCCGCAGGAGACGATCAATACCGCACTCGATTCGGACGCCGTGCTGTTCGGTGCCATCGGCGGAGAGAAATGGGACACGCTTCCGCGTGAAAAACGGCCCGAAAGCGGCCTGTTGCGCTTCCGAAAAGAACTGGGCGTCTATGCCAATCTCCGTCCGGCGATCGTGTATGACGAAATGGTAAACGCCAGCTCACTCAAACCTTCCGTCGTTCAGGGGGTCGATCTGATGGTCGTTCGCGAGCTGATCGGCGGCATCTATTTCGGTGAACCCAAAGGGCGCGAGGGCGACAAAGCGTACAACACGATGGTGTACACCAAAGACGAGGTCATCCGCATTGCCCACCAGGCGTTCAAGATCGCCATGGAGCGCGGCAAAAAAGTCTGTTCGGTCGATAAAGCGAATGTCTTGGATGTTTCGCAGATGTGGCGTGAAACGGTCGAAGAGGTAGCAAAGGAGTACCCTGAAGTCGCCCTGTCGCACATGTATGTCGACAATGCCGCCATGCAGCTGATTCGCGATCCGAAACAGTTCGACGTCATCTTGACCGGCAACATCTTCGGCGATATCCTCAGCGACGAGGCCAGCATGCTTTCGGGCTCCATCGGGCTGCTGCCTTCGGCTTCCGTGGGCGACAATGTCGGTGTGTACGAGCCTATCCACGGTTCCGCGCCCGATATTGCCGGGCAGGGCATCGCCAACCCGATCGCGACGATTGCCAGCGCTTCCATGATGCTGCGTTTTGCGCTTGGCGAAAGCGCGGCGGCCGACCGCATCGACAGCGCCATCAAAAAAGCACTGAGCGAAGGGTACCGGACGCAGGACCTTGCCGGGTTTGACGCCAAAGAGGTTTGCTCGACTTGCGAGATGGGTGACATCATCGCCAACTATGCGGCCAAAGAATGAAAAAATACCGGGTACTCATAGACTGCCCCGATGAGAAAGGGCTGGTCTACAAGATCTCAAGCATCTTTTTCAAATACGATCTGAACATTCTCTCCAACAGCGAATTCGTCGATGCCCAGAAGAACCTTTTTTTCATGCGCAGCGTCGTCGAGGGCTATATTGACGGCAATGATCTGGAACGCGATCTTCGCAGCGTATTGCCCAACAGGGCGACACTGCGTATTATCGCCCCGGTCAAAAAGAGCATTGTCCTCATGGCGACAAAAGAGTCCCATGCGCTAGGCGATCTTTTGATTCGCTATGAAGCGGGCGAGCTCGACGCCGACATCCTGGGGGTCGTCTCCAACTACGACTACCTTCGTCCGCTGGTCGAAAAATTCGACATTCCTTTTTTCACCGTCTCGCACGAGGGGCTTTCGCGCGAGGAGCATGAAGAAAAAGTGATGGCCTGTCTCGCCAATTTCGGCAAGCTCGATTATATCGTTCTGGCCAAATATATGCGCATATTGACACCGAAGTTCGTCGAGGCGTATGCAAACTGCATCATCAATATCCATCACTCTTTTTTACCGGCGTTCATCGGCGCCAATCCTTACAAGCAGGCATATGAGCGCGGCGTCAAGATCATCGGTGCAACAGCGCACTTTGTCAATAACGACCTGGACGAAGGCCCGATCATCGCGCAGGATGTCAAACATGTCGATCATGCGTACAACTGGCAGGCCATGCAGCGCCTGGGACGGGATATTGAAAAAATAGTACTCTCCAGAGCCGTCAAACTCGCGCTTGAAGACCGTATCTTTGTCTACGGCAACAAGACGGTGATCTTTTAACCTTGTTTAATATCGTCCTAGTGCATCCGCAGATTCCGAACAACACCGGTGCCATCGGACGGCTTTGCGTCAATACAGGCGCATCCCTGCACCTGATCAGGCCGCTGGGTTTCGATATCGGGGAGAAAGCCGTGCGTCGCGCCGGACTGGATTACTGGCATAAAATCGATCTGCATGTCTGGGAGGATCTGGAATCGTTCCTGGCGGCTCATCCTGACGCAAAGCGCTACCATCTGGCAACGACCAAGAGCGATCGCCCCTATTTCGAGCGTCGTTTCGAAGCAGGGGATTATCTGTTTTTCGGGAGCGAAACGGCAGGCATTCCCGAAGATTTTCTTGAAACTCACTTTGACGTCTGCATGACCATCCCTATGACCAAAGAGGGCCGAAGCCTTAACCTGGCGATCAGTTGCGGTATCATTCTCTATAAAGCGATCGAGCAGAATTTCACGACTTACAAGGAGCTGATGTGAGTACATTTTT